>NZ_JBPKJK010000002.1:0-195787 GCF_051756985.1 Saccharothrix sabaoui | reverse complement strand
AACCCGTGCCTCAGCTCGTCAGAGCCGGTTCGGCGGTCGTACCGGCGGCGCTGCCGGGCGTCCCGACGTGCTCGCCGTACAGCCGCTGGCCGACCAGGCGTGCACCGTCGAACAGGAAGAACGCGGTGGTGCGCACCCGGAACGGCCGCCCGGTGGGCCCCTCGTCGCACGAGTCGCACGGGTCGCCCGGTCGGGTGCCCGCCAGCTCCAGCTCCGCGATGACCGCGTCGTCCGCGTGGTGCAGCTCCACGAGCGTGCTGCGCCGGTCGGGGCACGCCCGCCGGACCCGCGCGTAGTACCCGGCCAGCTCGTCGCGCCCCTCGAACACCTGGCCGGTCGCGACGACCTCGCACCGCGGGTGGTCGAAGGCGCCCACGGCGGCGTCGAACTCGTGTTCGTTCTCGCATTCGAGCAGTTCGAGCACGATCGCCTCGCGCAGCGCGCGCAGTGCCTTGGACGCGGTCACGGCCCCGTGACCCCCTCTCGAACCGGTAGGAAGCGACCAAACACCGCTTTCGCCCGACCAGTCAAGACGCAGGGGCGCCGCCCGACCGCGGCGCGGGCCCGCCTCGTCCGGTCGGACCGGCCGTCGCTGCGGCACACGTCGGCACGCCCGGCGGCCGATCGGACGCACGCGTCGCCCGACCGGCCCGGTGTTCACGGACGCATCTCGTACGCCCCGGACAACGCGGCCACCGCCTGCCACACCCGGTCGAACCGCCCGCCGTCCGCGACCGGCTTGCGCACCACGCCCAGCGCCCACTCCTGCTGGGCCGGGGTGGACGACGCCTTGCCGTGCAGGGCGACGGCGTAGGCGGAGAAGTCGCGCACCAGCACGTCGAACACCTGGTCCAGCAGGTCGTCGTCCACGCCCGCGGTCGCCGCCCGCTCCAGCACCAGCTGCCCGTACACGACGAGCGTGAACAGGTGGCCGAGGTTGAGCAGGAAGTCCAGGTCCCGCTGCTGGGCCTCGTCCGGCGCGGCGTCGGTGAGCAGGTCCCGCAGGGCCCGCGCCTGCTCGTGGAACAGCGCCGCGTTCGGCACCCGCGCGTGCTCGCGGTAGGGGGCCTCCCAGTCCTGGAACCGGACCTGCCCGAGGCCGCGGGCCGGGCCCTGGCGCCAGAAGAACGCGTCGTCGGCCGGGTCGTGCCGGGTCGGCACCGCGTCGTGCTCGACCGGGTTGAACAGGTAGTTGGGCATGAACTTCAGCACCAGGGCGAGGTTGACGTGGACCGTGCCCTCCAGCTTCGGCAGCGCGCGGATGTCGCGGGCCGCCATCGCGAAGTAGGTGTCCTTCTCGAAGCCCTTGGCCGCGATCACGTCCCACAGCAGGTCGATGACGCGTTCGCCCTCGCTGGTGACCTTCATCTTGGTGATGGGGTTGAACAGCAGGTAGCGGCGGTCCTCGGGGGAGGCACCGCGGAAGTAGTCGACCGCGCGGTCGGAGAACAGCTTCATCGCGGCCAGGCGGGCGTAGGCGTCGACGAAGTTCTGCCGCACGTGCGGGAAGTCGGTGACGCGCTTGCCGTAGAGCACCCGGTTGTGGGCGTGGGTGATCGCCTCGTGGAACGCGTGCTCGTCGATGCCGATGGACGCCGTGCACAGGTTGAACTTGCCGACGTTCACCGTGTTCAGGGCGGCGCTGAACGCGTCCGCGCCGGTGTGCAGCACGTCGTCCGCGCCCACCGGGTAGTCCTCCAGCCGGAACTCGCTGACGAACATCTGCGAGTCGACGACGTTCTTGACCAGGTGGAACGCCTCGTGCTGCGAGTCGACGGCGAAGAACACGTACCCGTCGGGGCCCTCGACGTCGGCGCGGCGGCCGAAGACCGAGACCATGCCCGCGACGTTGCCGTTGCCGATGTAGTACTTGCCGCCGTTGGCGACGAAGCCGTCGCCGGTCGGGGTGAGCACCATGTCGGTGGAGTAGACGTCCGCGCCGTGCTCCTTCTCGGACAGGCCGAACGCGAACACCGCGCCGTCGTCCAGCAGCTCGGCGGCCTTCGCGCGGGCGGCGGCGTTGTCGCTCATCCAGATCGGGCCGAGGCCGAGGACGGTGACCTGCCAGGCGTACCAGTACTGGAGGCCGTAGAAGCCGAGCACCTCGCTCAGGGCGGCGTTGCGGGCGGCGTCCCAGCGCTTGTCGGGGTGCCCGCCCGCCTCGGCGGCCGGCGTGCAGAAGGTCGCGAACAGCTTCTCGCGCGCGACGAAGTCGAGGAACTCGGAGTACCAGACCTTGGCCTGGTCGTCGGCGATCAGCCGGCGCTTGCCGCGCTCCTCGAACCAGTCGATGACCGCGCGCAGCAGGCGGCGGCTCTCGGGGTCCAGGTGGCCGGCGTCGTAGGTGTCGGGGTTGAACAGCACCGGGGGTTCTCCCTTCGTCGTCGCCGCACGTTACCAGTGGGTAACTTGACCGGCCGTCGCGTCGGGGGCCGGGGTCGCCGGACTCCGCGTGCGGTGTGTCGACCGTCACGCCGGAAGGGGTGTCGCCCGCGCTACGGCTCGGCCCGGCGCGGGGACCTCGCGATCCGCCGGTAGAGGGGGCGGAGGTCGTCGGTGAGCGATCTGCCGTCCACCACGAGCGGGTCGAGCTGGTCGAGCAGGGCGTCCGGCCGCGCGGTCCCCGGTTCGGCGGCCTCGGGCACCGCCTCCGCCGCCTTCCGGCGCACCCAGAACCCGGCGAACGCGTCGGCCTCCGGCTCGACCTCCACCTCCGGCGCGGGTGCGGCGGGAGGCGGCGGCTCCTCGTGCGGCAGGGGCGCGCGCAGCTCCCGCAGCCGGTCCAGCAGGTCCTCCCGCGACCGGCCGCGCCAGGCGAGGATCTCGAACGGGTCGGTGTCGAACGACTCGGCGAGCAGGTAGCAGGTCGCGGCGAGGTGCTTGCACGGCACCTCCCAGTCCGGGCACGTGCAGTCCATCGACATCTCGCGCAGCGTGCCCGGGAACAGCGTGAGCCCCAGGTCGGCGAACACCTCCTCGATCTCCGGCGGCATCTCGCCCGCCAGCAGCTTCGCCGCGAAGATCGCCCGGTCGGCCAGCGCGTGCTCGATGCGCGACCACTCCTCGTCGCTGAACTTCCGCACCCCGACCCGCGCCCGGTACGGCTCGCGCCGCGTCCCCGTGACCAGCGCCACGACCAGGCTCGTCGACAGCGACAGGCTCATCACCTGCCCGGTCCGCGCGTACCCGCGCCCGCGCGCCAGCCGCCCGCCCATGCCGAACGACTCCAGCACCTCCACGAACCGCCGCGACCACCACGTCCGCGCCACGTCACCGCGCCTGCTGCGCAGCGTCAGCCCGCCCTCGACGCGCACCGCCCGGCGCGCGCCCGGCCGTTCGCCGTGCCAGTCGTCCCGGTCGGCCCAGTCGTCCCGGTCGGTCCGGTCACCCACTGACGGCCTCCCCGGACAGCGCGAACAGCTCGCGCAGCTCGTTCGTGGACAACTCGGTCAACCAGTCCTCGCCCGCGCCGACCACGAGCTGCGACAGCCCCCGCTTCTCCTCGATCATCCGGTCGATGCGCTCCTCCAACGTCCCTACGGTGACGAACTTGCGCACCTGCACGTGGTTGCGCTGCCCGATCCGGAACGCCCGGTCGGTCGCCTGGTCCTCCACCGCCGGGTTCCACCACCGGTCGAGGTGCACGACGTGGTTGGCCGCCGTCAGGTTCAGGCCGATGCCGCCCGCCTTGAGCGACAGCACGAAGATCGACGGCCCGTCCCGCTCCTGGAACCGCCGCACCATCGCGTCCCGCCTGCCCTTCGGCGTGCCGCCGTGCAGGAACAGCACCTCGGTGTCGAACCGCGCGGCCAGGTGCGGCACGACCAGCGCGCCGAACCCGGTGAACTGGGTGAAGCACAGCGCCTTGTCGCCGTCGGCCAGCGCCTCCTCCAGGATCTCCTCCAGCCGCGCCACCTTGCCCGAGCGCCCGGCGACGCGCGACCCGTCGCCGAGCAGCTGCGCCGGGTGGTTGCACACCTGCTTGAGCCGCGACATCGTGGCCAGCACCAGGCCCTTGCGCTTGACGCCCTCCGCCTCCGCGATCCGGCCGAGCATGTCGTCCACCACGGCCCGGTACAGCGACGCCTGCTCGGCCGTCAACGTGCACAGCTGCTTGACCTCGATCTTGTCCGGCAGGTCGGTGATCACCCGCGGGTCGGTCTTGAGGCGGCGCAGCACGAACGGCCCGGTGACGCGCCGCAGCCGCACCGCCGCCTCCTCGTCGTGGTGGCGTTCGATCGGCACCGCGAAGCGGGCGCGGAAGGTGCTGACCGTGCCCAGCACGCCGGGGTTGACGAAGTCCATGATCGACCACAGCTCGGCCAGCCGGTTCTCCACCGGCGTGCCCGTCAGCGCCACCCGGTGCCGCGCGGGCAGCGACCGCACCACCCGCGACTGCCGCGTCGAGCTGTTCTTGACGTTCTGCGCCTCGTCGAGCACGACCCGGTCCCACTGGACCCCGGCGAGCCGGCCGGCGTCGCGCGACACCACCGCGTACGTCGTGATCACCAGGTCGCAGTCGACGTCGAGCATCCGGTCCGCGCCGTGGTAGACCCGGACCTCCAGGCCGGGCGTGAACCGCGCGGCCTCGCGCTGCCAGTTCCCGACCACCGACATCGGGCACACCAGCAGCGTCGGCGCCCGCGTGCCGTGCTGCCGGTTGTGCGCCTCCAGGGCCAGCAGCTGCACCGTCTTGCCGAGACCCATGTCGTCGGCCAGGCACGCGCCCAGCCCCAGCCGGTCGAGGAACGCGAGCCACGCCAGCCCGCGCCGCTGGTAGGGGCGCAGGTCGGCGACCAGCCCGCGCGGCTGCTCCACCGGCTCCAGCCGGTGCTCGACCCGGCCCGACAGCAGGTCGCCCAGCCAGCCCGTGGCGCCGACGCCGTTGAGCGGCAACGGCAGCTCGGCGTCGTCGGCGTTCATCAGCAGCACCTGCGCGGCCGTCATCCGCCCGCCGCCCCGCCCGAGGAACGCGAGCCCGGCGGCCAACCGCTCCCGGTCGACGTGCACCCACTGCCCGCGCACCCGCACCAGCGGCACCTTGGCGGCGGCCAGTGCGGTCAGCTCGGACTCGCTCAGCACCTCGTCCCCGAGCGCCAGCTCCCAGCGGTAGTCGACGAGGACCTTGAGCCCCAGCTCGCTCTCCTTGGCGACCACACCGGCCGTGCCGCGGCTCTCGGCCTCCAACCGCAGCCCGAGCCGGCGGGGCTGCCGCCACCACGAGGGCAGCAGCACCCCGAACCCGGCCTGCGCCAGCAGCGCGGCGTGGTCGAGGAACTCGTGGGCGCCCTCGACGTCCAGCTCCACCACGGCCGGCCGCTTGGCGCGCAGGGCGCGGTCGAGCGCCGGGTACAACCGGCTCGCCCGGCCCAGGTCGCCGAGCAGCACGTCCTCGGCGCGGTCCACCCACCGACGCAGCACGGCCGCCTTGCCCCGCCACACCTGTTCGGCGTGCACCAGCACGCTCGGTTCGTCCACGGCCTGGAGCAGGAACTCCAGCCGCCACCCGTCCTCCAGGTGACCGCCGTGGTCGGGCGAGCTGAGCCGGAAGCACGTCCGGACAGGACTCTCCCGCAGCCCGCGTGAGCGCCACCGGTCGAGCACCTCGCGCAGCCGGCCGACCTCCGCGTCCGAGCCCTCGACCCGGGGCGGACCGGTCAACGCGCGCACGAACGCCCCGATCGCGCCGTCCCGCCCGGCCGCGCCGCTCTGCCCGGCCACACCGTCCCGCCCGGCCCCGCCCTCGGGCAGGGAGGCGCGCACCTCCCGGTCGACGACCGAGTCGAGCACCGCGAGGACGACCTCGTCCCCGCCGCCCGCGGCCAGGAACGCCGGCGGCGCCTCCGCCACCAGCGCCGAGCACCGGGCCGAGTCCGCGCCGGACAGCGCGGCACGCCACCGGGCCGATCCCTTGTCGTCGATCGCGGGCAGCACCCGACCCCGCCGGACGAGGTCGCGCCCGAACCGCACCACGTCGTTCAGGAAGCGCGCGGACGCGCCCAGGCGGCAGTCGGCGAGGTCGTCGGCGACCTCGTCCTCCCACCGGACGACGGCGACCTCCCACTCCCGCCACCGCACCGCGCCCCGCCCGACGCCCTCGCGCACCAGCTCGGGCGAGGGCACCGGTCCGGACGCGAAGGACGGCAGCCGAACCGCCACCACCTCGCCCGCGCCGGGCCCGGGGCCGTGGCCGACCAGCGACCGCAGCTCCTCCGCGCCGACCGCGAAGGGGTGGGCGACCACCCGCCGCCCCAACCGCCCGTCGACCCGGACGGGCAACAGCGACCCCTCCGCCCACAGGACCACTCGCCCACCACCCACGCCCAAGGCGTGCAGCACGAACACGGCGCCACTCTAGGCACCACGTCCGACAGCCGGTCCGGCCCACCGCACCCCGGGCCCCGGGGTGCCGTGGATCGGCGGTGATCGTCGTCGGTCTCCTTCCCGTGTTCCGGCGTCGCGCCGACCACCCGGGCAGGGCCGGGCGGGCGACACGGGCGCCGCGATGTCGTTACCGGTGTTGCGGGGTCCTCGTGCGCGCCAGGGTGGTGACGCCCACCCCGGCCAGGCCGACCTGGAGGGCCAGCTCGATCCAGTCGACGCCGTCCGTCTCGGACACGCCCAGCACCGACGCCGCGAACGTGCCCAGCAGGGCTGCCGCTATGCCCACGAGCAGCGTCATCAACAGCGAGACCCTCTGCCTGCCCGGCACGACCAGTCGCCCCGCACCGCCGATGAGCACGCCGAAGACGAGCGCCGAGATGAGCCCGGTGATCTCCATGGGACGTCCTTTCCCCGATACTCGAAGTCCACCCCGAGCATCACCCCGCCCCCGCCCCGCGCGGATCGGGCGTGCCCCTGACCCGCCCCTGATCCCGACCCTGAACGCCGAACACCTCGGCGGCCGGTCCCGACAGCGCCCGCCCCGGGACGTCCGGGTCGCACCCGGCCTTCGCCAGCCGCGACCTGATCGACGTGGGCGTGCGTTCCAGCCGCCTGGCCAGGGCGCGGATCAGCTCCGCGGCACCGGTGCCGGGCTCCGCGCCCAGCCACGACGTGCGCAGCGCCTCCTCCAGCTCCTCCGTCCACGGCTGGTTGGCGTTGGCCGGCCTCCCGCGCGCCGACACCGGCGGCGGGGCGCCCAGCGTGCCCAGGGCGTCGAGGACCTGGCCCAGCAGCCTGCCGATCCTCGCCCCGGCGTCCGCGGGCAGGCGCAGGACGCCCTCGGCCACCAGCGCGCCCGCCGTGTCGGTGCCGGCCAGTTCCAGGGACAGCTCCGGGTCCGCGCTCGCCACCAGGCGGTAGGTGGTGGAGCCGATGCGGACCGAGTTCTCGTACGTGGTTGTCGTCATGCCGACGACGTTACGGACGGGGTCCGACAATTCCGGTGCGGTCGCAGAGGACGCAGGACGGATCGGGGGAGGATTCACCCGTTAGGTACGGCCTGAGGTGCTCGGCGATGGCCTTCGCCAGCATCGGCGGCACGGCGTTGCCGATCTGGCGGGCCACCTCGATCTTCGACCCGCACCACTCGAAGGAGTCCGGGAACGACTGGAGCCGCGCCGCCTCCAGGTGCGTGATCGGCCGGTCCACGCGGTGCCCGGCCGGCCCCGGCTCCCACTGCGGGTGCAGGTAGCGGCCCTTCTCCGGCTTGTAGAACTCGGTGCGGATGGTCAGCGACGGCTCGTCCCACCGCATCCGGCCCATCACGTCCGTCGTGCCGGTCTTCTTCTCCCGCCAGCACCGGGGCAGCAGCTCGTCCGGCAGGTCGAACCGGCCGCCGCCGGGCGGGACGTGCCGGTAGCGCTCGCGCGACAGCGGCGTGGGGTTGCGCCCGATGTGCAGCTCGGCGCTCTTGAACGACCCGGGCAGCCGGCGGCCGAAGAACTCCACCTGCGACGTCGGCAGCGACGTCGTCACGGGCCTCTCCGGCAGGCCGCGCAGCACGTCGCCCACGGTGTGCCAGCGCCCGCGCGGGTGGGTCGGCGCGGGCAGCGGGATGCGGCCGACCCGCGACCCGATCACGATGGCCCGCCGCCGCCGCTGGGGCACGCCGAAGTCCGCCGCCAGCAGCACGCCCGCGGACAGCTCGTAGTCCTCGGTCTCGGCCTGGAGCAGCGCGAACTCGGTCGAGGTGAGGAACCGGTCCACGTTCTCGATCACGAACACCGCGGGCTCGGCCCGCCGCACGAACCGCAGGTACTCGCGCCACAGCGAGTTGCGCGGGTCGTTCACGTCGCGCGACCCGAGGTTCGAGAAGCCCTGGCACGGCGGCCCGCCGACGACCACGTCCACCTCGGGGACCGCGTCGTCGGGGATGGACGCGATGTCGGACCACCGCATGTGGTCCTCGCCGAAGTTCGCCGCGTACGTCGCCGCCGCGTGCAGGTCCCACTCCACCGCCATGACCGGCGCGTAACCACCGGCCGCGGCGAACCCGGAGGTCATGCCGCCACAGCCGGCGAACAGGTCGATCATGGACAGCACGGACCTCACGGTAGCCGACCGCGCCGCCGCTCCAGAACCGCCGCCCGCACCCGGTCCGCCGCACCCACCGGGTCCTCGTGCTCCCACACCCGCACCGACAGCCAGCCCTCCTCGGCCAGCCGCCGGTCGGTGTTCGCGTCGCGCGCCCGGTTCGCCTCGATCTTGGCGCGCCAGAACTCGCCGTTGCGCTTGGGCCACGTGCCGTGCTCCGGGCAGCCGTGCCAGAAGCAGCCGTCGACGAACACGGCCACGCGGGCGGGCCCGAACACCACGTCCGCCTCCCGCCGCACGGCGCGCACCGGCCGCCGGTGCACCCGGTAGCGCAGGCCGAGGCGGTGCAGCTCGCGCCGCAGCGCCACCTCGATCCCCGTGTCGCGCGAGCGCTGCTTGCTCATCCGGGCGCGGACGTCGTCCGTCGTCTCCAGGTTCGGCACCGGGCCATGATGGCTCACCCGGGGTGCGGCACCTCCCGCAGCCTCCGCGCCGCGCGGCCCGCCGCGCGGGGTGAGCGGCAGCCGGTCCACCCACGCGTCCACCCCGAACACCAACTCCGCCAACGGGTGCGCGCGCACCTCACACCCCGTGCCCGCGCAGCACCGCGCGCTGCGGCACGCGGCCTCGACCTCGGTCACCCGCTCGACGGCCGCGCACTCGTGCGCCACCACGCGCTCCACGACGCCGGTCCGCGCGCGGAACCAGCCGTGGAAGCGCAGGCGCGGGTCAGTCGAGCGACAGGGTCGCGCGGTCGGCGGCCGAGCGGCCCGCGTCCCACCCGGCGGCGCTGCGCACGGGGGTCGTCTTCGCCACCGTGCGCGTGAACATCGCCCCGAAGTACTCGTCCACCTCCCTGCGCCGCGCGGCCAGCACGGGCAGCAGCCGGTCGTCCTCGGGCACCGCGTTGGCCGCCTTCAGCCGCTCGCCCACCCGGTGCGCGTAGGACAGCAGGAACGACTTGCGGTAGGCCGAGGACCGCGACTCGTCGCCCTTGCGCGCCCGGTCGCCCGCCGCGACCATCGCGCGCGTCGCCTGCACCAGCAGCGACGCCGACAGCAGCTCCACGATCTCCAGGTCCATCTCCTCGCCGACCAGCGCGACGAACCCCAGGTCGTACACCACGGCACGGCACCGGTTGGCCTCCGCGACGACGTGCACGACCTGCGCCTTGCCGTCGAAGTACTTGCGGTCGAGCCACAGCCGCCGCGACGTCGTGGTCCCCGCCTCCACCGGCATCCGCTCCAGGGCGTGCCGCGTCACCAGCTCCTGCGCCTTGGCCGACAGCGCCTCCGCCTCCTCGGGGAACGCCGTCGACTCCGCCTTCGCCAGCAGCCCGCGCACCCGGTTGAGCACCTTCGGGTCCACGCCGTGGTGGTCGAACGCCGCCATCGGCGTGCCCGGCCGCGGCACGATCACCGGCAGGGCGGGCAGCGCGAGCAGCACGCCGAGCGCGTCCACCGCCGCGGCCACCGCGTCGTCGCGCAGCTCGATGTGCCGCCGCGCCCACTGCTCCAGGTGCGGTTCGCCGGTGTCCCACCAGACCTCGGCGCCGATGCCCTCCACCTGCGCCCGCCAGCGCGGGTGCACGGCGGTGTGCCGCGCGGTGTCCGCCGCGATGGCGTCCACGAGGAACGACAGCGCGCGCTCGTCCGCGTCGCGCCGCACCGCCTCGTACACGTCGCCGGGCAGCCACCCGTGCTCCCACAGGTGGTCGAGGGCGCGGCGCAGCACACCGCCCACCGCGGCGTCCACGTCGGCGGCCGGCAGTCCGGAGGTGCGCGGCAGCCTGGCCCGGCGGTTCGCCGCGGCCCGCCACAACGCCTCGTGCAGGGAGTCCACGACCGCCGATTGTCCTCTTTCGGGTGCGCTGTCGACGAACCTGCTGCGTGCCGCTCCCCACACCCGGTCCCACGTGCCAGCCTCGCGCCGTGAGCCGGAACACGCAGCGCCCGAAGCGCCGATCGATCGTGGTGGTGAACCGTCCACTGGGGACGCCGCTGACCCCGGCCCAGCACCGAGTCGTCCTCCGCTGCCGCACCCTGCCGCAGCTGACCGACCCCCTCGAGGCCGAGCTGACCGTCAGCACCGCCGTGGCGGACGCCCGCCCGGACGAGGAGTTCTGGGCGGGCCTCATCGAGCACGCCGTGTCCTACCCGAGCCTCCGCAACCACGCCCTGCTGCGCGTCCTGGCCGCCACCCTCACCGGCCGCCCGCGCGACTGGGCCGCCGGCGCGGTCCTCCCGGCCACCCCGCCCCTGACCGCCGGGGGCGCCTGGATCTGCGACCGGTCGCTGGATGCGGGCTACCTGGCGCTGGTGTGCGACTACGCGTTCGCAGGGGACGAGCACGCGATGGTGTTCCTGATCGACGAGCTGTCGGGCGGTGTCGTGCGCAAGGCGTTCGTGACGCGGAACCACCTGGCCGCCCGGACCGACCTGGCCTCGAGGGGCGAGCTGACGGCGATCGGGACGGAGGCCGCGCACTGGCTCCTGGCCAGGTCCTACCACCGCCTCGACCGCGACACCCGGATGGCGGTCGACGTCGACGTGCAACGCACCAGACTGCTGGTCGACCGACGAATAGCGCTCGCTTTCAGGTGAGAATGCGGCGGATTGTGACGGTTCTCATCGCCCCGCTGGTCCGGTTGAATGTCGAGTTCGTTCGTTCAGGTCTTTATCGGGGTGTGTCCCGCGTCGTACGGTCGTGGTGGTCGGCAAGACACGCCACGGGGGTGCGTATGTCGCGATCGGGTGAGGCGCGGGACGGTCGCGACTGTGCCTACAACCTGCTGTCGGGCGAGGTCCGCGGCGGTGTCGTCCAAGCGGGTGAGGTGCACGGCGACATCGTGTTCCACACCGCACCGTCCACTCCGGTCCCGGTGCCGCGCCAATTGCTGGCCGCTCCGGCGCATTTCACCGATCGCCGTGACGAATTGACTCGATTGGGTGACTTCCTGGGGGAGAGCAGGAAGCGCGGGACGCGCATGCTCACGGTGCTCAGCGGTCCCGGTGGCATCGGCAAGACGGCGCTCGCGCTCCAGTGGGCGCACGAGGTGGGGGACCTGTTCGGCGACGGCCAGCTCTACGTGGACCTCGCCGGGTTCAGCGGCGCGCGGCCGGTCCTCCCGGAGGAGGCCCTGGGCCTGTTCCTGCGCGGTCTCGGCGTGTCGTCCCGCGAGGTGCCGGCGGACCTCGCCGAACAGGCCGCGCTGTACCGCTCGCTCACCGCGGACAAGAAGCTCCTCGTGCTGCTCGACAACGCCTACTCCGCGGCGCAGGTCAGGCCGCTCGCGCCGAACTCGCCCTCCAGCGCCGTCCTGGTGACCAGCCGCAGCCGGTTGACGGGCCTGGTCGCGGAGGGCGCGCGGCTGCTCGACGTCGGACCGCTGGCCGCGGCGTCGGCGCTGCGGTTGCTCGCCGAGGTCGTGGGCAGGCGCGTCGTCGACGAGCCCGACCCGGCCGAGGCCCTGGTGGACATGTGCGGCGGCCTGCCGATCGCGGTGCGGGTGGCCGCCGCGCGCCTCGCGACCAGGCCGCAGTGGTCCGTGCGGAAGGTGCTCGCCGAACTGGGCGACGAGCGCCGCCGGCTGTCGGTGCTGTCCGCGCCCGAGCTGTCCGTGCAGACGACGTTCGACCTCTCCTACCGGGCGCTCCGGTCGTCCGCGGCGGCCCTCTACCGCAGGCTCGCGCTGCACCCCGGTCGGGAGTTCGGCGCCCCGGTCGCCGCGTCGGTGCTGGACGGCGACGACGACCCGATGGCCTCCCTGGAGGAACTGGTGGACGGCAACCTCGTGGAACCGGTGGGGGAGGGCCGCTACCGGTACCACGACCTGCTGCGGCTGCACGCCCGGAACACGGCCGACGCCGAGGACGGCGCCGCCGCGCTGGAGCGGGTCGTGCGGCGGGTGGTCGAGTGGTACCTGGTGGGCGCCATGGCGGCCGACCGCGTCGTCACCCCGCACCGCAGGCGGCTGGAGTACGGGTTCACCACCGAGCCGCAGGACGTGCCGGGGTTCGCCGACCGGGAGTCCGCGCTGGCCTGGCTGGAGGAGGAACGGCCGAACCTGGTCGAGTGCGGTCGCGTCGCCTCGGAGAGGGGGTGGTGGGAACTCTCGTGGCAGCTCGCGGACGTCATGTGGCCGCTGCTGCTGCACAAGAAGCACTACCGGGACCGGCTGGAGATCGACGAACGGGGCGTCGAGGCCGGGCGGCGCTGGGGCAACGCGTTCGCGGAGTGGGAGATGCTCAAACGGCTCGGCATGGCGTGCACGACGCTGGGCCGCTACGACGAGGCGCGGGCGCACCTGGAGGCGTCCGCCGACCTCGCCCGGTCGATGGCGGACCCGTGGGCCACCGCCGCCGTGCGGGAGGCCTCCGCCCTGCTCGAGACCGAGCGCGGCAACCTCGCCGACGCGACCGCGCTGTTCGCCGGGCTGGCCGAGGACTACCGCGGGCTGTCCGCCGACCGGGCCCTCGGCCTCACGCTGGTCAACCTCGGCGCGGTGCTGTCCCGGCTCGGCAGGAGCGACGAGGCGACGGCCGCGCTCGACGAGGCCGAGGTCCTGCTGGGCGGACTGCCCGAGCCCGATCCCTACAACGCGGCGCGCGTCGTGGTGGCCCGGGCCGAGGCGCACCTGAGGGCGGACCGGCCGGCGCAGGCCGAACGTGCGGCACTCGACGCCGTGGAGGCGATGAACGCCCTCGGCTCGCCGAGGGGGGCGGCCGACGCGCACCGGTTGGCGGCGCAGGCGCTGGAGCGGTCGGGGAGGCCCGAGGAGGCCGCAGAGCACTGGGCACGGGCTCTGCGGCTCTACCGCGGCATCGGCTCCTCACGGGCGGCCGAGATCGCCCAGCGGCTCGACCGCCCCGACGGTGACCCCGAGCCACCCGCACGCGACGGTTGACCGCGCCGAGCGGTGCCGACCGCACCACACGGGCAGCCCTCGCCGCGACAGCGCGCGCAGGTCCAGGCGCGACACGTGCCAGGCGTAGAGCGACCGGGCGGCGGAGAGCACGGCCGCCTCGGCGTCGAGGCAGCGCGCCGCGACCCCGACCGGCCTCAACCCGACCACGTCGTCGAACTCGGTGCGCACGACCACCAGCGCGGGCGACACCGCGACGAGCAGGGCGGCGAACGGGTTGGCCTCCCGGAGCGACGCGGTCACCGCGCGCCCGTCCACCTCGGTCGCCGCGCACAGGACGACGTCGGCCAGGCCGTCCGACCCGGTCGACCAGCGCACGACGGGGTCGCTCACCGCATCCCTCCCAGCGGTGCCGGGACCGGGGGCACGGCGCGGTGGCGACCCGGTTCGGGGATGTCGAGCAGCCGGTACATGACCCGGCGCAGCTCGGCCGACGACCGGCCGGGCTGCGAGGTCAGCCGCTCGCGGACCGCCTCGCCCAGGGCCGCGGCCCGCGGTGCCGCCGCCTCGAACTGCTCGCGCACCGGGACCCCGGGCCGGAACCTCGGCGCGGTCCGGCGCAGCAGCTCGTGCGGCGACCCGCCGCTGGTCGCGCTCTGCACCGGCGGGGCCACCAGCACCACCGGCCGGTCGACGGCCGCCGCGTAGACGCCGACCGAGCCGTGGTCCGCGACGACCTGGTCCGAGGCGATGAGCGCGACCCGCCAGTCCACCTCCGGCCCCAGCACGACCAGGCCCGCCTCCCGGCACTCCGCGAGCCACGCGTCGACCTGGCGCCTGCCGTGGCCGAACCACGCGGCCGGGTGCACCAGCGCCATCACCCGAACCCCCCGCGGCGTCAGTTCCTCCAGCAGGCTGGGCAGCAGGTCCTCGAACCGCGCGAACAGCGAGTGCAGCCCCCACGTCGAACTGACCACGACGACCTCCTCCCCGGGCCGCACGCCCAGCGCGGCGCGGTACTCGTCCCGGCGCGGCAGGCTCGCCACCAGCCGGTCGTAGCACGGGTCCCCCGCCACCACCGCCACGTCGACCGCCTGCGGGCACTGCCGCCGCAGCACCTCCCGCTCGTCGTCGTGCGCGAGCACCACCGCGCTCGGCAGCACGCGGCCGTTGTGCACCAGGCGCTGCGCGTCCAAGCCGTAGACGACCTGCCCCTCGCCGGTGGCGAACGCCTTGCCGTAGCCCGCGCCGTGCGGCATCACCACCAACGGCGCGTGCACCTCGTGCAGCCCGCCGTAGGCCGCCGCGACGGCGAGGTCGAACCGCTCCCGGACCGCCATCTCCCACGGCAGCACCAGCCCGCCCTCGGCGTGCAGGAAGTCGGTGACCCCGTTGCCGAACGCGTCGGGCGCCTGCGTGAACACCACCTGCACCCTCGTGTCGCTCTCGATCAACTGCACGGCCTCCAACAGCCGCTGCCCGCTGGTGACCGTGTGCACCACCGCCAGCACCGACGAGCAGCCGGCGCGGCTCACCCACTGCGGCGCGTCGAGCCCTATCGGCACCCGCGGCCACTCCTGTCCTGTCATGCGCTCCCCCTCGCGTAGCAACCCTGGGGGAGAGGTTGACAGCCGGTTTTGCCGCGAACTTGCAGTTCGCTTGCACCCCGCCGATCGCCCCGGTCCGTGTCGCCGATTCGGACGAATAATGGTAGAAGTCCTACGGGAGATCTCAACCGTGAAGCACACTGGAGGCACAGGAACATCGGGCCAGCGAAAGGTGGCGCTGGTGGATCTCAAGATCATGGGCAAGACGCGATTACACATCGGCGGGAAAGATCACGACTTGGGGCCCGCCAAGCACCGCAGGATCCTCACAATGCTGCTCTACTACTTCCCCCGGTCCGTGCAGATCGACCGGATGGCGCAGGTCTTCTGGCCGGGGAGCACGCCTGAACAGGTGCGGAGCAGTCTCCAGCCGATCATCAGCAAGCTGCGGGCAATTCTGGCCAAATCCGGGACAGGTGCTTCCATATTGAAGGAGGGGCACGCGTACCGGCTTGTCGTCGAGCCGGCCGAGGCGGTGGACTACTATCGTTTCCGCAAATTGGCGGACCGAGGGCGAATGGCCGCACAGGCAGGTGACCACCGCGCCGCGAAGGAGTTGCTCCGCGAGGCGCTGGCGCTGTGGGACGGGCGCCCCCTGCAGGAAGTGGAAGGCGCCTGGGCCGATCGTTGCCGTGACCAGATGGAGACGTTCGACCGATTGCCCGCCTTCTACGCGCTGCTGGACTGCCAGCACCAGTTGGGCGAGCACCTGGAGGTCATGGCGGAGGCCGGGAGGCTGACCGCCACGCTCGCGCCCGACGAGGCGTTCGCCGGGTTGTACATGCGTTCCCTGGACGCGCTGGGCCGCTACTCGGCGGCGCTCGACTTCTACGCCGCGTTCTGCCGCAGGCTCTTCGAGCACATCGGTGCGGAACCGGGCCCGCAACTGCGCGACCTCTACCGCTCGATCCTGCGC
Organism: Saccharothrix sabaoui; assembly: GCF_051756985.1. Taxonomy (NCBI): domain Bacteria; kingdom Bacillati; phylum Actinomycetota; class Actinomycetes; order Pseudonocardiales; family Pseudonocardiaceae; genus Saccharothrix; species Saccharothrix sabaoui. The sequence continues at coordinate 179,922 of NZ_JBPKJK010000002.1, read as the reverse complement.
AAGCAGGAGAGCACGGCGTCCGCGAGCGCCACACCGCCGCACCAGATCCCGCCCCCCGCGCGCAACTTCATCGGCCGCGAGGACCTGCTGGCCGAACTCGACGCGCTGCTCGACGGTGACGGCGGCGGTGGCCGCGTGGTCGCCCTCCACGGGATGCCGAGCGTCGGCAAGAGCCAACTGGCGCTCAAGTGGGCGGCGCGCCGCCTCGGCAGCTTCCCGGACGGCAACCTGTACGTCGAACTGCGGGGGTACAGCGCCGGCACGCCGGTCGCGGCCGACGACGTGCTCGCCTTCCTGCTCCGCTCGCTCGGCGCCGAGCGGATACCGGCCACCGGCGACGAGCGCAGGCTCGAACTGCGCCGGATCATCGGCGGTCGTCGGCTGCTGATCCTGCTCGACGACGCGCACGAGAGCACGCAGGTGCGACCGGTGCTCGCCGCGACACCGAACTGCGTCACGATCATCACCAGCCGCACGCGCCTGTTCGGACTGGGCGTCCTCGACCACGTCGACCTGAAGTCCGTGCCGCCGCTGTCCGCGTCCGAGTCGGTCTCGTTGCTGCGCAAGGAGATCGGCCGCACCCGCGCCGACGAGGACCCCTCGGCGGTGCGCGACCTGGCGGGCCTCGTCGGCGGCCTGCCCCTGGGACTGCGGATCATCGCGCAGCAGGTCGTCCACCGCCCCGGCACGTCGATCGCCGACCTGGCCGAGGAGTTCCGCGGCCACGACGGCCTGGGCGTCCTGGGCGACGTGCACGACAGCGACGACGAGAGCGCCACGCTGCCCGTCGCGTTCTCGTGGTCCTTCCGCTACCTTCCCGCCGACACCGCGCACGTCTTCCGCCTCCTGGGGCTGAACCCGACGACCGAGTTCGGCGTCGACGTGGTGAGCGCGCTGCTCGGGGAGCCCGCGGAGGTCGTGGCCGCCCACCTCGGCGTGCTGGTCCGGCACAACCTGCTCGACCACGGCACCGCGCCGCGGCGCTTCCGGCTGCACGACACCCTGCACGGCTTCGCGCTGCTCCTGGTGCGCAGGGACGAACCCACGCAGGTCCGCACGAGCGCGTTGAAGAGGATGCTGGACTGGTTCCTGGCGTCCTCGGGTGTCGCGGCTCACGAACTCGACCCGCAGACCTCACCGGTGCCCCCACTGGCCGGGATGTCCGCCACCGCGGTCTCGCTGAACGGTCAGGCCGAGGCGTTGAAGTGGTTGAGCGACGAGCGGGCGAACCTGGTCGCGGCCGTGTCCCTCGCCGTGCGGCACGGCTTCCACGACCACGCCTGGCGGATTTCCGCGAACTTCCACGAGGCGTACGACCGCTCCGGTTACTACGAGGACTTCCTCATCAGTCACCGGGTGGCGTTGAAAGCCGCGACCGCGCTGGGCGACCTCGAAGCGATCAGCGGCACCCACAGCAACCTCGGAATGGTCCTGTACCGCCTGGAGAGGTACGTCGAGGCGCGGGACCACTTCCACGCGGGTGTGGAGATCGCGGAGCGGATCGGCGCCCAGGAAATACAACTCATCTGCAACCACAACCTCGCGGGAATCCACCTCGCGCTGGGCGAGATCGCCTCGGCCATCGCGCTCTACCGGAGCACCCTCGAAGCGGTGCGGAAATCCGGGTACCGCGACGGCGAGGCGTACGCGCTCAACGAGTTGGCGAACGCCTACCGCAAAGCGGAGCAGGACGACCTGGCGTTGGGGCATTACTACGAGGCGCTGGAGATAAGGCGTTCCATAAGGCACCTGCGCGGCGTCGCGACCACGCTCACGAACCTCGGGACGCTGCACCTCAGCCGCGGGGAACTGGACCTGGCCCTGCTCCGCCTGGGCGAGGCGCTGGCGCTGCACCCCGTCGGGGGCGATCGGATCCGGACGGGGGAAGCGCTGGTCGCGATCACCGAGGTGGAGTACAACCTCGGCAGGCTGGACGAGGTCGTGGCCCACGCCGAGCAGGCGGTCGCGGTCTGCGACGCCATCGGCGCGCACGCGGGGCGCGGCCACGCCCTCCACCTGTGGGGCGACGCGCTGGCGGCCCTCGGCGGGGACGAGGACGAGGTCGAGGAGCTGTGGCGCCGGGCCGACGACGCCCTGCGCCAGAGCGGGAGCGTCGGTGCCCACGGTGTCGGTGCCCACGGCGTCGGCGAGCACCTGGCAGTGCGCGCCCGTGCCCGTGCGCCGATTCCGCTCCCGCGCTCGACCGACCCCCGTCCGGCCGCATCCCCATCACAGGAGGTGACAAGGCACGTGCCATGACTGGGTGTAGTTCACACTAAATAGTGAACTTCAAACCCTAAAGTGCATAATTAATTGACGCCGACTTGTTGTTGAGCAGTGCGGCTACGGGGTCCGTCCCTCTGATGGGGGACCCCTGCTTGAGGTCGCCCCAGTGGTCCGTGATCGAATGCGCCGTGCGCGAAATGACCAGCCGCCTTATGCGGAACGCTCGTGTTCTGATTGCCGGCGCCTTGACGAACCGCCACGTGCTCATGGTGGCCGGGGCGGTCTTGATGTGCTGGCCCGGCCGCATCGGCTGAAACCGCGGGAACCTCTGAGAGGGGAAGCAGTGGACATCCACTTACGCAAGACCCGAAGAACCTGCGTCGGAACGCCTGTGGCGCCGACGTGACCGGAGGGGCGGAGGCATTGCCTTCGCCCCCTGGGGGTGAAGTGCGGTTCACCGGATCGACATGCCGACAAAGCAATGAGGACCACCGGTGAACGGTGGCCCTCTTCGCTGTGCTGTGCGCCGCCAGGGACTCGAACCCCGAACCCGCTGATTAAGAGTCAGCTGCTCTGCCAGTTGAGCTAGCGGCGCTCGGACCTTGTTGCTCCGTCCGACGTGGAGAACATTAGCACAGCGTCTCTCCCGGCTCCCAATCGCCTGGTCAGAGCGGGTGTGCCCGCCTTCGTCCAGGGGGAACTTCGCCTTGGTAACGATCCAGTATCACGGGCAACACCGTCAACCCTCGGGGCGTCACCTTGTCAGGGGACACCGAAGTGCCCGCCTACGGGCAGTGCCGGTGTTCTGGGGACTTGAGCGGAGGACGTGTGATGGCTCGTAGCCGGGGGGCGCGCGGAGCGCTGGGGATCGTCGCGGTGGGGTTGGTCGCGATGTTGGTCACAAGTTGCTCGTCGGGGTCGGCGAGCACGGAGAGCGCCGGGGGCGGGACCTCGACCTCCGCGTCGACCTCGTCCGCGCCGCCGCCCAAGCCCGTGGCGCTGAGCACCGGGCCCGCGGACGCGGCGGTCGACGTGCCGCCCGGGCAGCCGGTCGTCGTCACGGCGACGGACGGCAAGCTGACCTCCGTCACGCTGACCAACCCGGAGGGCAAGGCGGTCGCCGGGCAGGTGAGCCCGGACGGTCTCCAGTGGACCAACACCGAACCGCTGGGCTACCAGAAGACCTACACCCTCTCGGTGACGGGCCAGGGCTCGGACGGCGCGCCGGTCACGAAGAACTCGACGTTCACCACCGTCAAGCCGCGCACGCTGACCTACCTGTCGGTCACGCCGCTCGACGGCGCGGTGGTCGGCATCGGCCAGCCGCTGGCGTTCTCCTTCGACGAGCCGATCGCCGACAAGGCGGCGGCCGAGGCGATGATCTCCATCACCACGGAGCCCAAGGTCGAGGGCGCCTTCTACTGGTTCGACGAGAAGACCGTCCACTGGCGCCCGCGGGACTACTGGACGCCCGGCACCAAGATCACCGTCAACGCGAAGGTCTACGGCAAGCACGTGGGCAACGGCGTGTACGGCGAGGAGGACCGGCTCGTCACGGCGACCATCGGCGACGCGGTGGTCCACGAGGCGGACGGCGCCGCGCACCAGGTCGTCACCAAGGTCAACGGCCAGGTCGTGCGCACCATGCCCACCTCGATGGGCGACGCGCAGAACCCGACGCCGACCGGCACGTACGTGCTGATGGAGAAGCACGCCGACATGACCATGGACTCCCGCACGTACGGCCTGTCGCTGGAGGCGGGCGGGTACGTGACGCCGGTGAAGTGGGCGTTCCGGATGTCCAACAGCGGCATCTTCTTCCACGGCGCGCCGTGGTCCGTCGGCGACCAGGGGCACCGCAACGTCAGCCACGGCTGCCTGAACCTGTCGCTGGAGAACGCCCGGTGGGTGTTCGAGAACTCCAAGCAGGGCGACGTCGTCGTGGTGACCAACAGCGGCGGGCCGGCGCTGCAGTCGTGGGACGGGTTCGGCGACTGGCAGATCCCGTGGGAGCAGTGGGTCAAGGGCAACCGCTAGCCCCCGGCGGGGAGCGCTAGAGCACCAGGTCGGTCACGCGGCCCGCCGCCACTTCCAGGCGGCGGGTCGTGCGCACCGCGGTGAGCATCCGCCGGTCGTGGGTGACCAGCAGCAGCGTGCCGGTGTAGGACTCCAGGGCCGCTTCGAGCTGCTCGATCGCGGGCAGGTCGAGGTGGTTCGTCGGCTCGTCCAGCACGAGCAGGTTCACGCCGCGCGCCTGGAGCAGGGCCAGCGCGGCCCGGGTGCGCTCACCGGGCGACAGGGACGCGGCGGGCCGCAGCACGTGCGCCGCCCGCAGCCCGAACTTCGCCAGCAGCGTGCGCACGTCGGCGGGCACGAGGTCGGGCACGGCCGCGCCGAACGCGTCCAGCAGCCCCTCGGGGCCCAGGAACAGCCCGCGCGCCTGGTCGACCTCGCCCACGACCACCCCGGAGCCCAGGGACGCCGACCCGGACGTCACCGGCACCCGCCCCAGCAGGGCACCGAGCAGGGTGGACTTGCCCGCGCCGTTCGCGCCGGTGATGGCGACCCGGTCGGCCCAGTCCACCTGGAGGTCGACGGGGCCGAGGGTGAAGTCGCCCCGGGTCACCACGGCCGACCGCAGCACCGCCACCACCGAGCCGGAGCGGGGCGCGGCGGCGATCTCCATCCGCAGCTCCCACTCCTTGCGGGGTTCCTCCACGACGTCCAGCCGCTCGATGAGCCGCTCGGTCTGCCGGGCCTTGGCGGCCTGCTTCTCGGTGGCCTCGGTGCGGAACTTGCGGCCGATCTTGTCGTTGTCGGGGGCCTTGCGGCGGGCGTTCTTGACGCCCTTCTCCATCCAGGACCGCTGCGTGCGGGCGCGGTCCTCCAGCCCGGAGCGGGTGTTCGCGTACTCCTCGTACTCCTCGCGGGCGTGCCGGCGGGCCACCTCGCGCTCCTCCAGGTACGCCTCGTACCCGCCGCCGTAGGTGCGCACCTGCTGCTGGGCCAGGTCCAGCTCCACGACCCGGGTGACGGTGCGCGCCAGGAACTCGCGGTCGTGCGACACCAGCACGGCACCCGCCCGCAGCCCGGTGACGAACGCCTCCAGCCGGGCCAGGCCGTCGAGGTCCAGGTCGTTCGTCGGCTCGTCGAGCAGGAACACGTCGTACCGGCTGAGCAGCAACGACGCCATGCCGGCGCGGGCCGCCTGGCCGCCGGAGAGCGCCGTCATCGGCTGGTCGAGCGACACGCCGAGCCGGAGCGACGCGGCGATCTCCTCGGCCCGCTCGTCGAGGTCCGCGCCGCCGAGGGCCAGCCACCGCTCCAGCGCCGCCGAGTAGGTGTCGTCGTGGTCCTCGCCCGCGGTGAGCAGCTCGGTGGCCCGGTCGAGGGCGACCTGCGCGTCGGCGACGCCGGTGCGGCGGGCCAGGAACGCGCGGACCGTCTCGCCGGGACGCCGTTCGGGCTCCTGCGGCAGGTGGCCGACGGTGGCCGTGGTGGGGGAGAGGCGGACCACGCCCTCCTCGGCGGGCAGCAGCCCGGCCAGGGTGCGCAGGAGGGTGGACTTCCCCGCGCCGTTCGCCCCGACGAGACCCACCACGTCGCCAGGGGCGACCACGAGGTCGAGACCGGAGAACAGCACGCGGTCGCCGTGCCCGGCGGCCAGGTCCTTCGCGACGAGCGTGGCGCTCACGACAACTCCTTGCACAAGGAAGACGCCCCCCGACGAGGCGTCGGGGGGCGTTCCGCTTGGGGTGAGTGACGGGACTTGAACCCGCGACACCTGGGATCACAACCCAGTGCTCTACCGACTGAGCTACACCCACCAAGGCCGGTCGACCCGGCGGGGAGAAGCATACAGTGCCCTCCCACCGAGTTCGAAATCGGCCCTACCCGAGACCGTCGGCGGCCAGGAGTTCGCTGGCCACGGCCTGTGCCTGCTCCGAGGTCGGGCCCGGCTGGGGCACGAACGCGGTGCGCCGGTAGTACGCCAGCTCCCGGATGGACTCCCGGACGTCGGCGAGCGCCCGGTGCGCGAGGCCCTTGCCCGGCTGCGCGTAGTAGATGCGCGGGTACCAGCGCCGGCACAGCTCCTTGATCGACGACACGTCGACCATCCGGTAGTGCAGGTGGGCGTCCAGCTCCGGCATGTCGCGGGCGATGAAACCGCGGTCGGTGGCGATCGAGTTGCCCGCCAGCGGCGCGGTGCGCGGGTCGGGGACCCACTCCTTGACGTAGGCGAGCACCAGGGCCTCGGCCTCGGCGAGCGACACGGTCGACCGCCGCACCTCCTCGGTCAGGCCCGACTTGGCGTGCATCTGCACCACGACGTCCGGCATCGAGTCGAGCGCGGTGTCGTCGGCGTGGATCACCACGTCGACCCCCTCGCCGAGCACGTTCAGCTCGGCGTCGGTCACCAGCGCCGCGATCTCGATCAGGGCGTCCTTGCCGAGGTCGAGGCCGGTCATCTCGCAGTCGATCCACACCAGTCGATCCATCACCCGCGCGAGCCTAGTCGCCCGGTGGGCGCGGGTCCGTGCCGCTCGGGGTGGAGGTCGCTACCGATCTCATCACGCCCGCACCGGGTCGACCTCGGGCTCGACCGGCCGCTGCCGCCGGCCCCGGACCTTCATCGACAGGAACGCGGCGGCGATGCTGAGCAGTCCGGCCACGTACCAGGCGGGCGCGTAGTTCCCGAAGTGGTCGCGGGTGAGGCCGGCGGCGGTGGCGGCGATCGCGGCGCCGATCTGGTGCGAGGCGAACACCCAGCCGAACACGACGGGCGCGGACAGGCCGAACACCTCGCGGCACAGGGCCACGGTCGGCGGCACGGTGGCCACCCAGTCGAGGCCGTAGAAGATGATGAACACGAGCATCGACGGGTGCACCGAGTCGTGGAACAGCTGCGGCAGCACGAGCAGCGACGCGCCGCGCAGGGCGTAGTACACGGCCAGCAGGACGCGGCTGTCGACGCGGTCGGTGAGCCAGCCGGACAGCACGGTGCCGGCGATGTCGAACACGCCGACGAGCGCGAGCAGGCCTGCGGCCGTCGTGGTGGGCATCCCGTGGTCGTGCGCGGCGGGGATGAAGTGGGTGCCGACCAGCCCGTTGGTGGTGGCGCCGCAGATGGCGAACCCGGCGGCGAGGAACCAGAACGGGCCGGTGCGCGCGGCGGAGGTCAGCGCGCCGATCGCGCGGCGGGCGGCCCCCGGCCCGGTCGCCGGGACGGGCACGACCTCGGTGCCGCCGTAGGGCGGGACGCCGACGTCGGCGGGGTGCTCGCGCAGGAACAGCAGCACCAGCGGCACGACCGCGAGGGCCGCCACCGACACCACCAGGGACGCCGAGCGCCAGCCCGACGTCTCCGACAGCGCGGCCACGACGGGCAGGAACACGAGCTGGCCCGTCGCGCCGCCCGCGGTGAGGACGCCGGTGACCAGCCCGCGGTGCTTGACGAACCAGCGGCCGGTGATGGTCGCGACGAACGCGAGCGCCATCGAGCCGGTGCCCAGGCCGACCAGCACGCCCCAGAACAGCACGAGCTGCCACGCGGTGGTCATGAACACGGTCAGGCCGCTGCCCACGGCGACGAGCGTCAGCGCGAACGCCACGACCCGGCGGACGCCGAAGCGCTCCATCAGGGCGGCGGCGAACGGCGCGGTGAGGCCGAAGAGCAGCAGGTTGACCGACACGGCGAGGCCGATGGTGCCGGTGGACCAGCCGAACTCCTCCTTGAGCGGTTCGATCAACGCGCCCGGCGTGGCGCGGAAGGCCGCCGCGCCGACGAGTGCGACGAACGCGACCCCCGCGACCACCCACGCCCAGTTCTGCTTGCTGCTGACACCACCAGGAAGGCTCACGCCGAGAAGGGTGCGTGACCGGGCCGCCCGAGGAAAGTGGCCTGATGGCCATCATGTGCAAGAATCGGGCCATGGAGCGCCGTCACCTGATCGCCGTGCTCGCCCTGGACCAGGTCGTCGGCTTCGACCTGGGCACGCCGACGCAGGTCTTCAACGCCGCCCGCGACGAGGACGGCCGGCGGTTCTACGACGTGCGGGTGTGCACGCCGGGCAGCGCCCCGGTGCGCAGCTCGGCCGGGTTCACGATCACCCCGGACCACGGCCTGGAGCTGCTCGCCGAGGCGGACACGGTGGTCGTCTCGGGCATCAGCCACGGCTCCTCGGTGCTGGCCGAGGGCGTGCTCGACCCCGGGGTGCGCGACGCCCTGCGCTCCGCCGCCGCACGGGGCGCGCGGGTGATGTCCATCTGCACGGGCGCGTTCGTGCTCGCCGCCGCCGGCCTGCTCGACGGCAGGCGGGCCACCACGCACTGGGCGCACGCGGACAACTTCCGCCGGCTGTTCCCGCACGTCGACCTCGACCCGGACGTGCTGTTCGTCGACGGGGGCGACGTGCTCACCTCGGCGGGCGTCGGCGCGGGCGTGGACCTGTGCCTGCACCTGATCCGCGGTGACCACGGCAGCGAGGTCGCGAACATGGCGGCCCGCCGCTGCGTCGTCCCGCCGTGGCGGCCGGGCGGCCAGTCCCAGTACATCGTGCGCCCGGTCCCGGAGGTCACCGACACCTCCACGGCGGCGGCCCGCGCGTGGGCGCTGGAGCACCTGGCGGAACCGCTCGACCTGCGCGCCCTGGCCGACCGGGCGCGGATGAGCGTGCGCACCTTCACCCGCCGGTTCCGCGAGGAGACCGGCGTGAGCCCCGGCAAGTGGATCACCCAGCAGCGCGTGGAGCGGGCCCGCCACCTGCTGGAGACCACGGACCTGGCGATCGACCAGGTGGCGCGGCACGCCGGGTTCGGCACGGGCGCGGCCCTGCGCCAGCAGATGAGCGCGACGCTGGGCGTGGCGCCGAGCGTGTACCGCACCACGTTCCGCTCGGCCGGCTAACGCCCACCGCCACCGGCCGTTCCGTCCACATCGGACGGGACGTGGCTCACCGCCGAGGCGCTCCCCGCTCCAGGAAGGGGCGCAGGAGGTCGGGCACGGCGGCGTCGGCCAGGGCCAGGCCGTCGACCTCCCCGATGTCGACCGCGTGGTACGCGCCGTCGCCCGCCGCCGTGGTGGCCGAGACGGTGAGGAGGTTCGCGCGGCGCTGGAAGAACGAGCGGGAGAAGCGCCAGCCGATGATGCCGGTGCGCTGGAGCGCGACGGTCTCGCGGATCGCGGAACCCTGGCGGACGACCAGGTGGCGGTCGGTGAGCGCGTGGCCGAGGGAGCGGTAGCGGTCCCAGCCCAGCAGCGCGGAGAACGGGACGAGCGCCAGCACCACCTGCCACGTCCAGGCGGGCGCGAACCAGGCCAGGGCGGCGGCGAGCACGAGCAGCGGCACGACGGCGCGCACGAGCCGCCTGCGCAGGGCGGCGAACGGGTGCCGGCGCAGCGGGGCCAGCGTCGGCGGCGGGTCCTGCCGCAGGACGGTCGCCGACACGCGATGAGCTTCGGCGACCGGGGCGGCGGGCAGCAGCAGGCTGCTCTCCCCCTTGCGCCCCAGGCCGGTGGTGACGGTCCGGGCGTGCGCGCCGCGACCGGCGCGCAGCAGCAGCGGTTCCACGAGCTCCACGCCGCGCAGCCGCTGCTCGGCCACGGACACCGAGCGCGTGGTGAGCAGCCCGCGCTGGACGCGCACGGTGTCGTCGGGCTCGCGGGTCAGCCGGTAGCCCCAGAACTGCACGACGTAGACGAGGACCGAGCCGAGGGTGGCGATCAGCGCCACGACCCCGGTGACGAGCGCGACGGTGAGCAGCACGGGCTGGTCGACCACCCAGTGCGCGGCGTCGGTCAGCGGGCCGAGGACCTCGACCTCCAGCTCCCGCGCGAAGTTCATCGCGAACCCGAACAGCGCGCCCGCCGCGACCAGCCCGGACAGCGTCAGCGGGGCGTAGCGCAGCCAGCGGTTGTCCCACGTGGACAGGACGACGCCGGGGCGCGCTTCCTCCTGCGGCGCCGCGCTTTCCGGGCGGGCGACGGTGAGCAGCAGCACGCGCAGCCGCTCGGCCTCGGCCGAGGACACCGCGTCCAGCGTCAGCCCGTCCTCGCCCGGCTGGTCGCGCTGCCCGGTGCCGACGCGGACGGCGGACAGCCCGAACAGCCGGTGGCCCAGCTTCGCGGTCAGGTCGACGGTGCGGATGCGGTCGCGCGGCACGGCGAGGCGCTTGCGCACGAACAGGCCGGTGCGCAGCTCCACCTGCTCGGCGGTGATGCGGTACCGGGTGGTGACCCAGCGCAGCAGGCCGAACAGCACGATCGCCACGACCAGGCCGACGCTGGTCAGGATGCGCCACGCCTCACCGGTGCCGAGCACCAGCAGGCCGACGAGCAGCGGCACGAGGCCCAGCAGCTCGTTGAGGGGCCGCACGATGAGCATCCGCACGTCGAGGCGGTGCCAGTCGACGACCGGCTCGACGTACTCGGGGGCGGCGGGCAGGTCGACGGGTGGCAGGCCGGTGGGGGACAGGCCGGTGGGTGGCAAGCCGGTGGGTGGCAAGCCGGCGGACGGGGCGGGTGGCGGACCCGGGGGCACGTCGGCGGTCACGTGGCGTCACCGGGCGTGGCCTGCGTCGTGGTGGTCAGCTCGTCGGCCAACCGGACCGCGTCGTCGCGGTCGAGGCCCTCGATGTGCACGGGACCGGCGGCCGACGCGGTGGTGACCGTGACCGTGGAGAGCCCCAGCAGCTGCTGGAGCGGCCCGCGCTTGGTGTCCACGGTCTGGATGCGGGACACCGGGGCGATGCGCCACTCCTGGTTGAGCCAGCCGGCCAGGGTGTAGACGGCGTCCGGGGTGGCCTCCCAGCGGTGCACCCGGTACCGCCAGCGCGGCATGACCAGGGTGTGCGCGGTGCCCAGGACCAGGGTCGCGACCGCGGCGGCGACCTGCCACGGCGACCGGGTGAACACCAGGGCGACCACCTGGGGGACCAGCAGCACCAGCCAGCCGATCAGCGCGTGGAGGGTCCAGAGGGTGATCGACTTGCGGCTCACCTGGTGCCGCGGCGCACGCAGGCGCAGGACTTCGCTGCTCACACCGTCCACTGTGCCTCAAGGCCGGGCCCGCGCGTGCGCGAACCCGGCCCTGAGGGGGTCACGGCTGTGCCGAGTAGGGCGGCTGGAAGACCTTCGAGGCATCCGCCGTCGAGGTGTCCACGGCGGCCGCGGTGGGCGCGCCGACGACGACCGCGAGGCCGGCGCAGAGTGCCAGCGCCGCCAGGAACTTGCGCAGGGAGGGCACGACCATCGTCGAACTCCGTTCGATAGGGCGCGGTGCGTCACGGGCGAGGGGGCGCGCCGCGGGACACCCGCCGGTGGTGGCGCGTCCGAACCTCATCGCACCACCGCCGCTTCGTCGGGGAACGCAGGGGGAAGCGTCCAAGCGGAGCATGGCACACCGGGTCAGCGCGGTCATCACCCACTTTCGTCGTTGTCCGCCGGGAATACCCGGGAATACCTTCGGGGTGACCACCGGGCGGCGGACGGCGCTTCGGCACGGCGCAGCTCGCGCGGGGACCGCCACCGGCCGCCCCCGTCGACGGGGGTGCTCACCCCAGCTCGCGCTTCAGGACCTTCCCGGTGGCGTTGCGGGGCAGCGCGTCGAGGAACACGACCTCGCGCGGCACGGAGAACCTGGCCAGGTTGTCGCGCACGTGCCCGCGCACCGCGTCGGCGTCGAGCGACCCGGGTTCCTCGGGCACCACGTACGCGGCCAGGCGCTGCCCGAACTCCTCGTCGGGCACGCCGACGACGGCGACCTCGCGCACCCCGGTGAGGGCGGCCAGCAGGTCCTCGACCTCGCGCGGGTACACGTTCTCGCCGCCGGAGACGATCATCTCGTCGTCGCGGCCCACCACGAACAGCAGGCCGTCGTCGTCGCGGTGGCCGAGGTCGCCGGTGGCCATGAGGCCGTCCCGCACCTCCTTGCCGCCGCCGTGGGTGTAGCCGTCGAACAGCATCCCGTTGGCCACGAAGATGCGGCCGGTGGTGCCCGGCGGCACGGCGGCGCCGTCCTCGTCGAGGATCGCCAGGCGGGTGCCGCGCGGCGGCAGGCCCGCCGTGCCGGGTCGGCGGGCCAGCTCGTCGGGGCGGGCGATGCTCACCCACGACACCTCGGTGGAGCCGTAGAGGTTGTAGAGCACGGGGCCCAGCTCGGCCAGGCAGCGGCGGGCCACCGGCGGCGGCAGCGCCGAGCCGCTGGAGGCGACGACCCGCAGCGACGGCACGTGCGGTCGCTCCGGCTGCTCCAGGACCCGTTGGAGCATCACGGGCACGACGAACAGCGCGTCGGCGTCGTGGTCGCGCACGTCGGCGAGGACGAGCGCGGGGTCGAACCTCCGGCGCAGCACGAGCGTCGCGCCCAGCACCAGGGCGATCTGGAACGCGGCGAGGCCCCAGGTGTGGAACAGCGGCGCGGGCACGGCGAACCGGTCGCCCGCCCTCAGCGGGATGCGCGAGAGCAGCGCGGCGGCCGGGGTGAGGCTCGCCGGCTCGGGCCGCCTGGCCCCCTTGGGCGCGCCGGTCGTGCCGGAGGTCAGCACGACCAGCCGGCCGCGCGGCGGGCGCGCGGGCAGGCGGGTGGCGGGGGAGGAGGCGATGAGCTGCTCCAGGGTCGTGCCCCCGGAGGTGCCCTCGACCCACGCCACGACCCGGCGCACCTCGCCCGGCGCGTCCGCCAGCAGGTCGTGGAACTCGGTGTCGGCGACGACGACCGCCGCGTCCTGCTCGCGCAGCACGGTGGCGACCTGGCCCGCGCTCAGGCCGGTGTTGAGCAGCACCACGTGCGCGCCGAGCTTCACCGACGCGGTCACGGTCTCCACGAACCCGCGGTGGTTGCGGCACAGCACCGCGACCTTGGAGCCCGCGCGCACGCCCAGGCCGCGCAGGCCGTGGGCGAGGCGGGTGGTGCGCTCGTCGACCTCGGCGAAGGTCAGCGCGCCCAGGTCGTCGACGACCGCGGGCCGGTCGGGGTGCCGGGCCGCGCCGTGGGCGTAGCCGAAGGCGATCGTCAGGTCCCACCGGAGGTAGGCGCGCAGCACGCCGAGCAGCCGGCGCGGCGCCACGGGCCGCACGACCCCGGCGCGCACCAGCGTGACCAGGGCGCGCAGGGCTCCCGCGACGCGGTTCACCGCACGGCCCGGTGGTCGGGGCGCGCGAGCGGGCGCCCGCCGGTGGGACCTGTCGTTCCGGTGACGGGGTAGGTGCTCACGGTTCCGATACTGACACTACCTACCCGCGAGTAGGAAGAGTGCGGCGGAAAATCGGAACGGGCGGGATCAGTTTTCGGGGGTGCCGGACGCGTTCACCACCGCGTCGCGCAGGGCGGCCCGCAGGCGGCCCACCTCCAGCGGCGTGAGGACGGCGGCCTCGCCCGGCGGCACGGTCACCACCACGTGGCCCTGGCTCACGAAGACCGTCATGTCACGGCGCCGGGACGCGATGTCGCGGCAGGTGATCTGCCACTCCTTGCTCATGCTCACGTTCCCTCTACCTCCCACTGTCCCGACACGGGTGCTCGGACCGCCCGGGCGCTCGCGGAGAGGAGACGCACGCGGGTCGGTGCCATGACGGTGAAACCGCCGGGCAGTTGTGCCGAGCTGGTCACAGCGTTGCACGGGGTGACCGATCCAGTCACCTGAGCGGGTGAAAAATGGCTGAACCGCAACGGATCGTGATAATTCGTCCGCCGCTGGACTAGAGGCAGGACCCCTGATCGGGGTGCCGGGCCGAGGCGATGAGCCGGTGCAGCAAGGTCCGCAGCACGTGCAGCTCGCCCGGGTCGAGGTCGGCGGTGAACCCCGCCTCGGCCTCGGCGTGCAGGCGCTCGACCTCGACCTGCACGGCCCGGCCGCGCTCGGTGAGCGAGGGCACCCGCACGCGCCGGTCGTTCGGGTCGGGCTTGCGCACGATCAGCCCCGCCCGCTCCAGGCGGTCCAGCTCGGCGGTCAGCGTCGTCTTGTCCACCGCGAGGGCGTGGCCGAGGGCGAGCTGGGTGCGCGGGAACTCGTCGTTGGACAGCGCGCTGAGCACCAGTTGCCCGCGCGCGGTGACGCCGTGCCGGGCCGCCGCCTCCTGCGCCACCGCACCCAGCTTCTGCGCCGCGCGGTGCAGGAGCCAGTTGAGGTCGGCCTGCCTGGCGCAGGCGGACTCGGTGACGGGTTCGGCCATGACCGGAATCATACGCCGCAGGTCAGACGTTCTCGCTTGAGAACATCTTGACTCGGAACTACTCAAGCCATATGTTCTCAACCAAGAACTTCTTGGGAGGAACCATGACCGAGCTGCTGCACATCGACACGAGCCTGCGCACGGGGGGATCGGTGTCCCGCGAGGTCACGGCGGCGTTCGCGCAGGCGTGGCTGGCCGCGAACCCGGACGGCGGCCACACCTACCGCGACCTGGCGGCCGACCCGCTGCCGCACATCGACGCCACGACGCTGGCCGCCCGCGCGGGGGCGGGGGACCGGACGCTGGAGGAGCGCGTGCGCGGCGAGCTGCTGGCGGCGGACACGCTGCTGATCGGCGCACCCATGTACAACTTCGGGGTGCCGTCGACGCTCAAGGCGTGGCTGGACTGGGTGATCGTGCCGGACCTGATCGTCGACCAGCGGACCGGCGAGGGGCCGTTGGTCGGCAAGAGGGTCGTCGTGGTCACCGCCCGCGGCGGCGCCTACTCGGCGGGCACGCCGCTGCACCGCTTCGACTTCCAGGAGCCCTACCTGCGGGCGGTGTTCGCGATGGTCGGGCTCGACCGGGACCTGGAGTTCGTGCACGCCGAGATGACCAAGGCGCACGACGCGCCGGAGTTCGCCGAGCACCGCGGCCACGCCGACGCCTCCCGCGAGGACGCCCACCGCGCGGTGCGCAAGCTCGCCGCCGCCTGACCCCGGCCGGCGGGAACCGCCCGGGGGTCGGTTCCCGCCACCGGTTCCGCATCACCCGGACGTGGGGGCTTTTCCGCGCTGTCATGCTGGGGGACATGCCGGAGCCGATCGCCGCGGCCGTGGTCCGCGCCGCCGAGCTCACCGCCCGCGGCCTGCCCCGGCAGGCGATCGACGTCCTCCGCCCCGTGCTGGCCGCGAACCCGCTGCACGCCGAGGCGTGGTGCCGGCTCGCCGCCGCGCACCTCGACGCGGGCGAACCCGACCCCGCGCTGACCGCCGCGAAGCGGGCCCTCGTGCTCGGCGGCGACCACGCGTGGGCGCAGCGCCTCGCCGCCCTGGCGCTGAGCGAACTCGGCAGGCACCCCGAGGCGACCGCGTCGGCCCGCGAGTGCGTGCGCCGCGAACCCGACGACTGGCGCTGCCGGGTCGTGCTCGCCGAGGTCCTGGCCGCCGACCCGGGCGGGCGGGCCGAGGCCGTCGAGGTCGCCCGGCGGGCCGCGCACCTCGCGCCCGGCGAGGCCCGCGCCCACCAGGTCCTCGGCGACGCGGCGCTGCGCGTGCGCGACTGGGGCACCGCCGAGCGCGCCTACCGCACCGCGCTGCGGCTCGACCCGCACGCCGACGACGTGCGCGCCAACCTCGCCACCGTGCGCCGCCGGCGCGGCGGCCGATCCGTCGAGACCCCCGGCGACGCGTTGAGCGCCGCGCACGCCCTCGTGTGGCCCGCGCTGTCGCGGCTGGCCGTGCTGCTGGTGGCGGGCGGCCTGCTGTTGCTGCTCGCGGGGATGCCCAGGCCGACGCCGGTGCTGGCCTGGTTCTCCGCCGCGCTGCCGCTCGGGGTCGTCGCGGTGGTGGGCGGGCTGCTGCTGCGGGCGCGCCGGGGCGTGCGGCGGGCACTGGCCCACCTGCCCCGGCACCGGCCGCGGGTCGCCGTCGTGGTGGTGCTGTTCGGCGCGGCGACCCTCGTGCTGGCCGGCTGGACGATCGCGCTGTTCCTGGGCGCCACCACGGTGCAGCCGCTGGTCATCGCCTGGCTGTGCGCGCTGCTCGGCGGGGCCGTCGTCGTCCTGGGCGGTGCCCGCCCGGACCGCTAGCCTGGGTGGCGTGACCCGGCGCGCCCTCCTCGCGGTCCTCGCGATGATCGCGGGCTTCGTCGTGTCCGGACCCGTGACCACCGCCCCGGCCGACCCGGTCGCCGTGTCGGCCGCGGTGGACGCCGCGCACCTGCCCGGCACCACCACCCGGTCGACCGCCGTGCACCCGGTGCAGCAGGTCGCGGGCCACCTCGGCCAGCCGCTGGACGGCGTCCAGCCGCCCGTGCACGCCACCCCCGCCCCGGTGCCGCGGGTGGACGTCGTCGACCCGACCCACCGCACCCCCGAGCGCGCCGGCCGCACCCCGCTCGGCGAACGAGCGCCGCCACCCACCTCCGGAACCTGAACCCCTCACCCGTTCACCTCGTCCGGAGGTCCCCCAGCCATGCCGCGCCCCAGCGCGCGGCGAGAACTCCTCGTCCGAGGGCTGCTGTCCCTCGGCGTGCTCGCCGCGTCCGCGTTCACCCTGCTCACCGTCCAACCGCGCCTCGGCCTCGACCTGCGCGGTGGAACTCAGATCGTTCTCGAAACCCCTCCCGAGGCCACGTCCGACGCCACCGACCGGGCCATGGAGGTGCTGCGCCGCCGCGTCGACGAACTCGGCGTCGCCGAACCCGTCCTCGCCCGCTCCGGCGACCACCGCATCGTCGTGGAGCTGCCCGGCGTGCAGGACCCGACCGAGGCCATCGAGGTCCTCGGCCGCACCGCCCAGCTGCGCGTGCAGCCCGTCACCGGGCCCGGCGACAAGCCGACGCCCGACGGCGACTCGGTCGCGCTCGGCGACGTCGTGATGACCGGCGAGGGCATCGAGGACGCCCGGGCCACCCCCAACCAGCAGGGCGTCGGCTACCTCGTCGGCGTCGACTTCCAGGGCGACGCCCCCGGCGCGTGGCAGCGGGTCACCGCCGACGCCGCGTGCGCCCGGCCCGGCGCGTACGAGCGGCGCGTCGCGTTCGTGCTCGACGACGAGGTGGTGTCCGCGCCGCAGGTCGACCCGTCCGTCGGCTGCGGCACCGGCATGATCGGCGGCAGCACGCAGATCACCGGCCGGTTCGCCCAAGCCGAGGCCGAGGAGCTGGCCCTGGTGATCCGCTCCGGCGCGCTGCCCGTGCCGGTCGAGGTCGTGGAGCAGCGCACCGTCGGCCCGACGCTCGGCGCGGACGCCATCGAGGCCAGCGCGCGTGCCGCCGTCATCGGCGTCGCCCTCACCGGCCTGTTCCTCGTGTTCACCTACCGGCTCGCCGGGCTCGTCGCGGTGCTCGCGCTCGTCGCCTACGCCGGCCTGTCCTACGCGGCGCTGCTCGCGATCGGCGCGACCCTCACCCTGCCGGGGCTCGCCGGGTTCGTGCTGGCGATCGGCATGGCGGTCGACGCGAACGTGCTGGTGTTCGAGCGGTCGCGGGAGGAGTACGCGCGCCGCAAACGCTTGCCCCGTTCGGTGGACCAGGGGTTCCGGGGCGCGCTGAGCGCCGTCGCCGACTCCAACACCACCACGCTGCTCGCCGCCGGCCTGCTGTTCTGGCTGGCCACCGGCCCGGTGAAGGGCTTCGGCGTCACGCTGTCCATCGGTGTCCTCGCGTCGCTGTTCAGCGCCCTGGTGCTGACCCGCGTGCTGCTCGGCCTCGTCGTGCCGCTGCTGGAGGAGCGGCCGTCCTGGTCCGGCCTGCACACCCTCGGCCGCGTCCGCACCTGGCTGACCACGCACGGCTTCGCCCTGTTCCGCCGCCCGGACCGCTGGCTGCTCACCGCCGGCGGCGTGCTGCTCGTCGCGGCGGCCGGCCTGCTCGCGCGCGGCCTCCAGCTGGGCGTCGAGTTCACCGGCGGCCGGGTGCTGGAGTTCACCGCGCCCGCGGCGGACGTCGGCCGGGTGCGCGCCGAGCTGTCCGCCGCCGGGTTCGGCGACGCCCAGGTCGTCACCTCCGGCACCGACGGCCTGTCCGTGCGCACGGGCCCGATCGACTCACCCGCCGCCGCCCGCGTGGGCGAGGCCGTCGACCGCGCCACCGGCGGGGCCGAGCAGCTCAGCAACGACCTCATCGGCCCCAGCCTCGGCTCCGAGCTGCGGCGCAACGCCCTGGTCGCGCTGGCCATCGCGGTCGCCGCGCAGCTCGCCTACCTGGCCGTGCGCTTCGACTGGCGGCTCGGCGTGGCCACCGTGGTCGCCCTGGTGACCGACGTCGTCGTCCTCGTGGGCGCCTTCGCCTGGCTGGGCAAGACCGCGGACGCCGTCTTCCTGGCCGCCCTGCTCACCGTCATCGGCTACTCGGTCAACGACTCGGTCGTGGTCTTCGACCGCGTCCGCGAACTCCGCACCCGCGGCGGCCCGTTCCGCGACGTGGTGAGCGACGCGGTGCTGCAAACCCTGCCCCGCACCGTGAACACGGGCATCGGCGTCCTGTTCGTCCTCGCCGCACTGCTCGTCCTGGGCGACGGCTCACTGGCCGACTTCGCCACGGCCCTGCTCATCGGCCTGGTGGCCGGCACCGCCTCCACCGTCCTCACCGCCGCGCCGGTGGCGATCCTCCTGAACCCCCGCGTCCCGGCCAGGACCAAGGCGTGATCCCCCGAGCCACCGCCCTGCCGAAGGGGGCGACCGTGTAGCAAGGTGTCCGCATGACGTCATTCGCCGCGTACCAGAACGAGATCTACCTCCAGGGCCTGGCGGGCACCGTGCCGCCGTTCACGACCGACCCCGAGGCGCTGGAGGCGTCCGCCCGGGAACGGCTCGGGCCCGGGCCGTTCTGGTACGTGGCGGGGGCGGCCGGGGGTGGGGGTACCGCTCGGGCCAACCGGGAGGCGTTCGACGACTGGCGGATCGTGCCGCGGATGTTGACGGACGCCACCGTGCGGCACCTCGGAACGACCGTCCTCGGCACCGAGATGCCCGCGCCGGTGATGTTGGCGCCGGTGGGGGTGCAGTCGATCCTGCACCCGGACGGCGAGTTGGCGACCGCGCGGGCCGCCGCCGGGCTGGGGGTGCCGTTCGTGCTGTCCACGGCGTCCTCGCACACGATCGAGGAGGTCGCGGAGGCGGCGCCCGACGCGGCGCGCTGGTTCCAGCTCTACTGGCCCAACGACCCGGACGTGGCCGTCAGCATCCTCGGCCGGGCGCGTGCCGCCGGGTACCGCGTCCTCGTCGTCACGCTCGACACGTGGACGCTCGCGTGGCGCCCGCACGACCTGGACCGGTCCTACCTGCCGTTCATCCGCGGCATCGGGACGGCGATCCCGTTCTCCGACCCGGCGTTCCGGGCGGGGCTCGCCGCGGCGCCCGAAGAGGACAAGCCGATGGCGATCCTGCGCTGGGTGCAGATGTTCACCGGCACGGACAAGTCGTGGGACCAGCTGTCCTTCCTGCGCGAGCACTGGGACGGCCCGATCGTCCTCAAGGGCATCCAGCACGTGGACGACGCGCGCAAGGCCGTCGACGCGGGGGTGGACGGCATCGTCGTGTCGAACCACGGCGGGCGGCAGGTGGACGGCGCGGTCGCCTCGCTGCACGTGCTGCCGGAGATCGCGGACGCCGTGGGCGAGCGGGTCGAGGTGCTGTTCGACTCCGGTGTCCGCTCCGGGGCCGACGTGGTGAAGGCGCTGGCCCTGGGGGCGAAGGCGGTGCTGGTCGGCCGGCCGTTCGCCTACGGCCTCGCGCACGGCGGCGAGGCCGGCGTGCGGCACGTGCTGCGCGGCCTGCTCGCCGACTTCGACCTCACGCTGGGCCTGTCCGGGCACCGCAGCCCGGCCGAGCTGAACCGCGAGGTGCTCCGGAAGCGGTGAGGGGAGGGGCGCGCGTCCGATCCGTTCAAGACGGCGGACCGCGCCCCCGCCTACCGTCGTCGGCATGATCGAAGCAGCACGCACCTTCCTCTGGCGGCACGCGCGCGTCCTCGAACAGCGCAGGTTCGCGTTCCTCTTCGACGGCGGCCCGGCCGAGCCGGTCGTGCACGCGGTCCTGTCGTACCGCAACGACGACGGCGGGTTCGGGCACGCCCTGGAGCCCGACGGCCGCGGCCCGTCCAGCCAGCCGCTGCACACCTTCACCGCGCTGTCGCTGCTGCACGAGGTCGGCGCGGCCGGCGAGCACGCCCGTGCCGCGTGCGACTTCCTCGCCGGGGTCACCGCCGCAGACGGCGGCGTGCCGAACAGCCTCGCCACCGCCGGCGACCACCCCAGGGCGCCGTGGTGGCAGGTCGGCGCGGACGGCGACCTGCTGATGACCGCGCTGCTGGCGGGCGTCCTGCACCGCGTGGGCGTCGAGCACCCGTGGCTCGACGGGGCCACCGACTTCTGCTGGTCACGCGTCGAGGGCCTGGACCGGTCGCACCCCTACGAGGCCGCCGCGTGCGCGCACTTCCTCGACGCCGTCCCGGACCGGTCGCGCGCGGAGGCCGCCTCGGAGCGGCTCGGGGCGCTCGTCCGCGAGCAGGGCCTGGTGGACCTCGGCGAGGGCCGGGCGCACGAGGGCTACGCCGCCGGCGAGACGCACAAGCCCCGCCAGTACGCGCCGACCCCGGACCACCTGGCCCGCCGCTGGTTCACCGACCGGGAGGTGGCCGAGGACCTCGACGCGCTCGTCGCGGCCCGGCAGGACGACGGCGGGTGGACGTTCGCGTGGCCGGCCTGGACCCCGATCACCACCTACGAGTGGCGTGCCGTCGTCACGATCGAGGCGCTGCTCACGCTGCGCGCCTACGGCCGGATCAGCTGACCCAGCGTCACGCCGGCCAGCTCGCGCACCTCCCGCGACAGGTGCGCCTGGTCGGCGTACCCGGCGCGCTGGGCGACCTCGGCGAACGCCACCCCGCGCCGCGCCGCCCGCACGGCCCGGTCGAACCGCAGCACCCGCTGGAGCACCTTCGGCCCGTACCCGAACGCCGCCAGGCACCGCCGGTGCAGCTGCCGCGTCGACAACCCCAGGTCGTCGGCCAGGCCGGCCGTCGTCGCGCCGCCCACGAGGGCCGCCACGACCGGGGCGACCAGGGGGTCGGCGGGGGACTCGCGGGCCCGGCGCACCGCCTCGGCCGCCAGCACCGCGCCGGGGTCGGCCGCCCGGGACAGCGCGTCCTCCAGCCGGTCGGTCGGGCCCCACAGCTCGGCCAGCGGCACCCGCCGGTCGCGCAGCACGTGCCCCGGCACGCCGAACACCGTGGGTCCCGCGCCCGGCCCGAACCGCACCCCGTGCAGCACGTGCGGCGCCGACGACGACATCACGTGCGCCACCGTGTCCGGTCCGGCGACGAACAGCTCGCCGGTGGACGAGAACATCACGTCCGTGCAGCCGTCCGGCACGACCCGGCCTACCTCGGGCACCGCCGACACCCGCTCCCACACGCAGGCGAGACCGGCGAACGGCCGTTCGACGTACACCCCGTCAACCTAACGCGGGGGTGGCGGGCCGTCGACGAGGACGACCGTCGACGAGGACGGCCCGCCACGCCGTCACGTGCCGAACCGGACCCAGTTGACGCTCACGAACGCGCTCGGCTGGCCGCTGGTGAACGTGACGTACACGTCCTGCGTACCGCCCACCCCGGCGATGTTGGCCGGGATCGTCCGCCAGCTCTGCCAGCCGCCGGTGTTGCCGACGGCGAAGCTGCCGATCGGCGCGGCGGTCGGGCTGCCCAGCCTGACCTCGACGAGCCCGCTCACGCCGCCCGCCGCGCCGGACGCCACGCGCGCCACGAACTGCGTGGCCGTGCGCGTCCCGAACCGCGTGCCGGAGAACCGCAGCGAGTCGCCGTTGCGCAGCTGCGCCACCGCCTGGCCGCCCTCGGCCGCCTCGACCGAGCCGCCGCTGCGGGAGGTCGCCGACTCGGCCTGCATGTCGGCGAACGCGTCCCACCCGCTGCCGCCCGGCGTGGTCGTGGTCGTCGTAGTGGTCGGCTGGGTGCCGCCGCCGGCCGACCACACGGCCACGTAGTCCACCACCATCGAGTGACCGGGGACGGTGGCCGCGGTGGGCGTGCCGAAGCCCGCGACGCCGTTCGGGAACGCGCCGCCCATCGCCAGGTTCAGCAGCAGGAAGTAGCCCGCGTGGCCGGTCATGTTGTTCCACGTCGTCGCGTCGAACTGGTTCTGGTTGACGCTGTGGAACTGCTGGCCGTCCACGTACCAGCGCAACGCCTTCGGGCTCACGCTCTCGTCCCACTCGAACCGGTACGTGTGGAACGCCGACTGGCACGAGGAGCCGGGGCACGCGCGGCTCGCGCCGAGGCCGTTCGTCTCGTTGCACGGCCCGCCCGGGTTGACGCCGCAGTGCAGCACGCCCCACACCGAGTTGATGCCGTTGACGTTCTCCATGATGTCGAACTCGCCGATGGCGGGCCAGTTCCAGTAGTTGCCGCGGTAGGGCTGGCCGAGCGCCCAGAACGCGGGCCAGTAGCCGAGCGCCGCGTCGCCGGTGACGTTCGGCATCTGGATGCGGCCCTCGATGGCGAGCTTGCCGCCGGCCGGCGGCTTGAAGTTCGCGCGCTGCGTCTCGACGCGCGCGGAGGTCCAGTTGCCGGCCCCGTCGCGCAGCGCCGTGATCCGCAGGTTGCCGGCGCCGTCGAGCTTGATGTTGTTGGTGGAGTTCGTGTAGTCCTGGATCTCCCCGGTGCCCCAGTTGCCCGGACCGCCCGGGTAGCCGTGGCCGAGGTCGAAGATCCAGTTCGAGGACGACGGCAGGGTGTTCGCGGCCCCGGTGAAGTCGTCGCTCCACTGGAGCGTCCAGCCGGGTGGGGTGGGCGGCACGGACGCGTCGGCCGACATCGTGGCGACGACGGCGAGCGGCACGGCCGTGATCACGGCGGCGGCGGTCGCGAGTGCGCGCCGTCGGCGGCTCATGCTGAGCACCATGCGCGGTGACCTCCTTGTCACTGTGTCCTGCTCGTGGGTGCTGCGCGCGACGGACCTTCATGAGAGCGCTCTCACAATGATCGTTCAAGGGGCTGATCGGCCGAACACGCGCGCATCCGCCGTGCCGGACCCCGAATCCCGGTCCCCCCGTTCCGGACCCGGGCGCCGGGCCGCGCGCCTACCATCCCGCTCGTGATCACCGAGCCGCCGCTGCCCGAGGACCTGAGGGCGTTGTTCGCCGACGACGCCGCCGGCCGGACCCTGTCCGTGCCGCTGCCGCCCGGCCGCGCCGTGCGCCCGGAGGACGGCGGCCGGCCCGCGTTCTGGCTCGGCGACGGCCCCGCGCCGGCCGGCCGGTGGGGCGCCCTGCGCGCCGGGCACGCCCGCTCCGGCCTGTGGCCGCTGCTCCTCGACGCCCTCGACGACGAGGACGAGGAGTACCGCCCGTGGGGCAACGGCGAGGTGGAGCCGGGCGCGATGTCGTCACCCGGCGCGCACGACCCGGCCGAGCTGCTCGCGACCTGGTGGGCCGAGCACGCGGCCGACGAGGACCCCGCCACCACCGCGCCCCACGACCGCTGGCCCGGCCGGGCGACCGCGCCCCGGGGCACCGCCGACCCGGGCCGCGTCGCCGACGACCTGGCCGAGGCGCTGCTCGCCGGCCACCCGTCGCTGCGCCTGGGCCTGGTCGCCGCGGACCGGGGCGCCGACGCGCTCGCCGTCGCCGGCTGGACCGGCCCGGCCAACCACGTCGGCGACACGGCGCAGGTCTCCGCCGTGCTGCGCGACTGGGAGGACCGGTTCGGCGCGCGCGTCGTCAGCGCCGGGTTCGACACCCTCCTGCTCGGCGTCGCCGCGCCGCCCACCACCCGGGAGGAGGCGCTGGCCGTCGCCGCCGAGCACTTCGCGCTCTGCCCGGACAACGTCCGGCAGGGCGGGGCCCCGAACACCCTCGCCGCCTACGCCGACCGCCTCGTCGGCGACCACTCGTGGGTGTTCTGGTGGGACTGAGCCCTCACTTGGCGTCCGCGTAGGTGTCCACCGGCACCGCCTTGAGCGGGAACTTGACCGGCGTGCCGGGGAAGACCAGGTCCGACGCCTCCTCGCCCGCCGCGACGACGTTCGCCGCCACCCGGTCCGCCTGCTCCGCCGGGCAGTGCACCAGCACCTCGTCGTGCTGGAAGAAGACGAGGTGCGCCTCCGGCGTGTCCTGGTGCAGCCGCCGGCGCAGCGCGCCCAGCAGCGCCGCCGTCCAGTCCGCCGCGCTGGCCTGGACCACGAAGTTGCGCGTGAAGCGGCCCCAGTCCCGGGCCGCCCGGCGGGAGCGGCGCAGCGAGTCCTCGTCGTCGTCCGCGCTGCCGGTGGTCTCGCGCCAGGCCGCCGACGGGGACGGGCTGGTCCGGCCCAGGCGGGAGCGGACGATCCGGCCCTGCTCGCCCGCCAGGGCCGCCGCCTCCACGTACCCGACGGCCTTCGGGAACCTGCGCCGGAGCACGGCCATCGCGGGCGCGCCGTCACCGCCCGTGCCGCCGTACATGGCGGACAGCATCGCGAGCTTCGCCCGGCCGCGGTCGCCGTCGAACGCCTCGGCGGCCAGCGTCGTGTAGAGGTCGTCGTCGGCGGACACGGCGGCGAAGTCGGCGTCCTCGGCCAGCGCCGCCAGCACGCGCGGCTCCAGCTGGGCCGCGTCGGCGGCGACCAGCTTCCACCCCGGGTCGGCGCGGACGGCGGTGCGCAGGACGCGCGGGATCTGGAGCGCCGCGCCGCCCCGGGTGGCCCACCGGCCGGACACCACGCCGCCCACCACGTAGTCGGGGCGGAAGCGGCCGTCGGCGACCCAGGTGTCCAACCAGGACCAGCCGTGCGCCACCCACAGCCGCGCCAGTTCCTTGTAGGCCAGCAGGGGTTCCACCGCCGGGTGGTCGACCTTCCGGAGCGTCCACGCGCGGGCGGACGGGACGTCGATGCCCTCGCGGGCGAACGCGCGCACGATGCCGGGCGGGTGGTCCGGGTTGACGGGCTTCCCGCCGAACGCGGCCGTGACGCGGTCCGCCAGCTCGGCCAGCACGCGGGGCCGCGCGCCCGGCGCGGGGCGGGGGCCGAGGGTGTCGGCGAGCAGCCGCAGGTGGACGTCCTCGCGCCACGGCAGGCCGTGGTGGGTCATCTCGGCGGCGGCGAGGGCGCTGGCGGACTCGGCGGCGAACAGCAGGCGCAGGCCGGGGTGCCCCAGCTCGGCGGCCCTGGCCCGCTGCGCCGCCCAGACCTCGACCACCGCGCCCAGCGGGTCCGCGTCGCCCGGCAGGGCCTCCCGCTCGGGCTCGAAGAGGGTGGGCTGGCTGGTGCGCTTGCGCGGCCCGTGGTCCTCCGGGACGGGCAGGCCGCGCAGCCGGGCGACGGCGGCGGCCAGCCCGCGCGGCTCGTGGTGGCGGTCCTGGTGGGCCAGCAGCAGGTGCTCGGTGTGCGCGAGGTCGTGGCAGCGCTCGACGCGGGCGCCGCGCGCCAGCAGCGCCGGGTACACCTCGGCGGTGGCGGGCCACACCCACCGGGGGCGGTGGCGCGCTTCGAGGTCGCGGACGGTGGCGGCCAGGTCGGTCGTGCGCACGACGGGGCCCGAGGGCGTGCCCGCGTCGGAGAGCGGGCGCACCTCGCCCGCGTTCTCCGCGTGGGACACCAGGGCCATGAGCACGTCCGGATTGTGCAGGGCGGGACCGACAGTCACCCGGCGGAGCGGCCGGTCACGGGCGGTCACCCGATCGTGCAGCACATCGCCGGGCACTATGTGCGGGTGGACCGCACCCTGTCGCCCGGCGAGCTGCTCGACCCGCGGCACGAGGTGGTGCCCTTCCTCGGGCGCGCCCGGGAGGTGGCGGCGCTCACGCGGTGGCGGGACGGCGGCGGCGCGCGGTCCGTGCTGCTGCTGCACGGGCCGGCGGGGGTGGGCAAGACCCGGCTGGCGGCGCGCGTCGACGGGGTCCGGGTGGTCGACGACGCGGACCTCGTGCCGTGGCGCGACCTGCACGACCTGCTGCTGGAGGGCCGGGACCGGGTGCTGCTGGCGGCCCGCACGACGGGCTGGTGGTGGTCGGCGGTGCGGCAGCGCGCGGCCGACCTGGGCTACGCCGCCGAGGAGCTGGCGCTGGACGGGGGACCGGGGCCGCACGACTTCGCCGCGGTGTGCGCGCACGTCGCGGACGCCCTCGGCCTGCCGCCCGCCGCCGACGTGCCCGCGTTACCGGGGGCGACGTTCCACGACCTGCACGTGGCGGCGGTCGCGGCGGTGCACGGCGCGGCCCCCGACGACGACCCGGCCGAGCTGGTGCGGCGGGTCATGAGCGCGGACCCGGTCCCGGCGCGCGGCCGGTTCGCCGAGGACGTGCTGGCCGTCGCGCTGCTGGACGACCGCATCGCGCCCGAGCCGACCGCCGACGCCCTGGGGACGCTGCTGCGCGCCGCCGACCGCTGGCCGCACGTGCTGCGGCGCGCCGACGAGCTGTTCACCGCGGACCCCGGCCTGGTGGCGGTCGCGCCGAGCGCCGCCCTGCGCGCCCTCGTGGAGCTGGGGTCGCCGACGTCGGCGCGGGCGGTCGCGCGGCACGTGTTCCACGACCCCCGCTTCCACCGCGACCCGCTGCCCGCCGTGCTGACGCGCGCCCTGGTGGACGACCTGGCCCCGGTCGTGGGGCCGCTGGAGCTGGCCGAGCTGCACGGCGCGCTGGCCGCGCGGGCCGCGCTCGCCGGGTTGCGCGAGGAGGCGCTGGAGGCGTCGCGGCACGAGGTGGAGCTGTACCGGCGCGCGGCGGAGGACGACCCGGAGCACCGGTCGTCGCTGGCCGACGCGCTGGGCGACCTGGGGTTGCGGCTCGTCGCGCTGGGCCGGGCCGGGGAGGCGCTGGCGGCGGCGGAGGAGGCGGTGCGGCTGCTGCGGGCCGTGGTGGCGGGGGACGCCGACTACGCGCCGCGCCTGGCGGCGGCCCTCGACCAGCTGGGGGTGCGGCACGCGGCCCTCGGGCACCGGGAGGAGGCGCTGGCGGCGGTGGCCGAGGCGGTGGCGCGGTGCGGCGAGCTGGTCGGGCTCAACCCGGCGCTGTTCGGGTCGGAGCTGGCGAAGGTCACGCACCACCACGCCGTGCGGCTGCTCGACGTGGGGCGGCGGGAGGAGGCCGTGCGGACCGCGCGGCTGGCCGTCGTGCGCTGGCGGGAGGCGGCGGAGGGCGATCCCCGGTTCGAGCCCGAGTCGGCGCGGGCGCTGCGCTCGATCGCGTCCCTGCTCGCGGTTGCCGCGGGGGCCGACGACGAGGTGGACGGCACGCCCGGCGGGTCGCTGTTCGGCGGGGCGGCGTTGGGCGGGGCGGGAGCGGATGGAGCGGCGGCCGGCGGGGCGGCGTTCGGTGGAGCGGCGGCCGGTGGAGCGGGAGCTGCTGGGGCGGCGGCCGGTGAGGTGGCGTTCGGCGGGGTGGCGGCCGGCGGCGACGGGGTGGCGGTCGACGGGGCGGGTGTCGTCGCGGCCGGCGGGGCGGGTACCGGGCTGGACGAGGCGTTGGCCGCGGTGGGGGAGTCGGTGGCGCTGCTGCGCAGGCTGGCCCGCGCCAACCCGGCCGACTTCGAGCCCGAGCTGGCGTCCGCGCTCGGCGAGGCCGCCGCGCTGCTGCGCCGCCGGGGCCGGTCCGCCGAGGCGCTGACCGCGTCCGAGGAGGCCGTCCTGGTGCGGCGGCACGTCGCGCGGCACGGCGAACCCGAGGCGGTGGCGCGGCTGGCGGCGGCCCTCGTCGAGCAGGTCGACCTGCTGGTCGGCCCGGAGCGGTCGGCGGTGGCGGAGGAGGCGGCTGAGCTGCCGCGGCCCCTGGCGGCGCGGTCGCCGGCGTGCCGGGTGGCGTTCGCGGTGGCGCGGGCGCGGGTGGCGCGGCTGCTGCTGGAGGCCGGCCGCGACCACGAGGCGCGGCGCGTCGTGGACGAGGTGGTCGCGCTCGACCCGCGGCTGCCGCGACCGGTGCTGGTGGCGCGGGGGCCGGGGCTCGCGTCCGCGCTGCACGCCCTGGCCGGGGCGCTCGCCGGACGCCGGGACGGCGAACGGGCGCGGCGGGTCGCGGAGCGGGCGGCCGGGGTGTGGCGCGACCTGCTGGGCCACCACCGCGCCGCGCCGGCCGCGTACGCGGCGGCCGTGCACCGGGCCGCCGAGCACGCCGGCGACGACGGCCCGGCCCGGGCGCGGATGGCGGTGCTGGTGCGGCACCTGGCGCACGCGCCCGAGGAGCTGGCCGCCGACATCGGGTACGCGGAGGCGTTGTCGCGCTACGCGCACCGGTGCGCCGAGGCGGGTGCCGAGGTCCACCGGGCGCTGCTGCCCGCGCACCGCGCGGTGGTGGTGCTGCGGGCGGCGGGCGCACCGGCGGAGGTGGTCCTGCGCGCGGTCGCGGTGGTGGACGACGTGGTCCGGGCGCACGCCGACCCGGAGGCGGCGCGCGCCCGGCTGCGCGACGAGGTGGAGCGGGTCAGCCCGTGGTGACCAGGGACCGCAGGAAGAACGCCACGTTCGCCGGGCGCTCGGCCAGCCGCCGCATGAAGTAGCCGTACCACTCGTCGCCGTAGGGCACGTACACGCGCATCCGGTTGCCCGCCGCGGCGATGCGGTGCTGCTCGTCGGGCCGGATGCCGTAGAGCATCTGGAACTCGTAGGTGTCGGCCGACCGGTGCGCGGCCAGGTCGTGCGCGATGGCGATGAGCCGCGGGTCGTGCGAGGCGACCATCGGGTAGCCCTCGCCCGCCATCAGCACCTTCAGGCAGCGCACGTACGACAGGTCGACGTCCGCCTTGTCCTGGAACGCCACCGACTCGGGCTCCTTGTAGGCGCCCTTGCACAGCCGCACGCGCGACCCGGCGTGCGCCAGGTCCCGGCAGTCCTGCTCGGTGCGCCGCAGGTACGCCTGGAGCACCGCGCCGACCCACGGGAAGTCGACGCGCAGCTCGCTCAGGATGCCGAGCGTGGAGTCCGTGGTGGTGTGGTCCTCCATGTCCAGGGTGACCGTGGTGCCCACCGCGCCCGCCGCCGCGCAGATGCGGCGGGCGTTCTCCAGGGCGATCTTCTCGCCGTCCGAGGGCAGGAACTGGCCCACCGCGGACAGCTTCACGGACACCTCGGCGCGGTCGGTGTGCCCGGCGGCCTCCAGGCGGCGCAGCAGGTCGAGGTACGCCTCGACGGTGGCCGCGGCCTGGTCGGCGTCGCGGGTGTCCTCGCCGAGGTGGTCGAGGGTCACGTAGCGGCCGTCGGCGAGCACCTCGCCGGTGGTGGCCACGGCGGCGTCCACGTCGTCGCCGGAGATGAAGCGCCTGACGACGGGCTTGGTCAGCGGCGTGCGCTCGACGAGGCCGCGGATCGACGAGGAGCCAGCGGCGGCGAGCAGTGCGGAGCGGAGCACGGCGTCACCCCTGGTGCGGGTAGCGGGACGACGTGGGGGCCACGAACGTCTCCTTGATGGAACGGGGGCTGACCCAGCGCAGCAGGTTGTGGATCGAGCCCGCCTTGTCGTTGGTGCCCGACGCCCGGCCGCCGCCGAAGGGCTGCTGGCCGACGACCGCGCCGGTCGGCTTGTCGTTGACGTAGAAGTTGCCCGCGGCGAACCGCAGGTCCTCCTGCGCCTTCACGACGGCCTGCCGGTCGCGGGCGATGACCGCGCCGGTCAGGGCGTAGGGGGCCGCGTTCTCCATCTGCTTCACGACGGTGTCGTAGTCGGCGTCGTCGTAGACGTGCACGGCCAGCACCGGGCCGAAGTACTCGGTGGTGAACACCTCGTGGCCGGGGTCGGTGCCGAGCAGCACGGTCGGCCGCACGAAGTAGCCCTCGGAGTCGTCGGCGGTGCCGCCGGCCGCGATCTCCAGCTTGTCGTCGTCACGGGCTGCGGTCAGCACGCCGGAGAGCTTGTCGAACGAGCGCTTGTCGATCACCGCGCCCATGAAGTTCGAGAAGTCGGTGACGTCGCCCGTCGTCAGCGACTCGACCTCGGAGATCAAGTCGTCCTTGACCCGGTTCCACACCGAGCGCGGCACGTAGGCGCGCGACGCGGCGGAGCACTTCTGGCCCTGGTACTCGAACGCGCCGCGGACCAGCGCGGTGCGCAGCACGTCGACGTCGGCCGAGGGGTGCGCGAGCACGAAGTCCTTGCCGCCGGTCTCGCCGACGACGCGCGGGTACGAGCGGTAGCCGGCGATGTTCGCGCCGACCTGGCCCCACAGGTGCTGGAACGTCTTCGTGGAGCCGGTGAAGTGGATGCCCGCGAGGTCCGGGTCGGCCAGCGCCACCTCGGACACGGCCAGGCCGTCGCCGGGCAGCAGGTTGATCACGCCCGGCGGCAGGCCGGCCTCTTCGAGCAGGCGCAGGGTGAGGTGCGCGGCGAAGCTCTGCGTGGGCGACGGCTTCCACAGCACCACGTTGCCCATCAGGGCCGGGGCGGTCGGCAGGTTGCCCGCGATGGCGGTGAAGTTGAACGGCGTGATCGCGTAGACGAAGCCCTCCAGCGGGCGGTGGTCCGTGCGGTTCCACACACCGGGCGAGGACTGCGGCTGCTCGGCCAGCAGCTGCCGGCCGAACGAGACGTTGAAGCGCCAGAAGTCGATCAGCTCGCAGGCGGCGTCGATCTCGGCCTGGATCGCGGTCTTGGACTGGCCGAGCATGGTGGCCGCGTTGAGGGTGGCGCGCCACGGGCCGGCCAGCAGCTCGGCGGCGCGCAGCAGGATCGCGGCGCGGTCGTCGTAGGACATCGCGCGCCACGCCGGGGCGGCCTCCTTGGCGGCGGCGATGGCGTCGCGGGTGTCCTGCCGGGTGGCCCCGTGCAGGGTGCCGAGGACGGCGCGGTGGTTGTGCGGCTGCACGACGTCGAAGCGCTCGCCGCCGCCGACGCGCTGCTCACCCCCGATCGTCAGCGTCAGGTCGAGGGGCTCCTTGGCCAGCTCGGCCAGCTTCGCCTGCAGCTGCGCGCGCTCGGGGGAGCCGGGCGCGTAGCTGAGGACGGGCTCGTTCACCGGTGCGGGCACCCTGGTCACGGCATCCACGAGCAGCTCCTTCGGACGAAAAACAGGGGGTACCCCACGGTAGGACCGCCGACACGGCCCCCCGTTGTCCAAGCATCTAGGCTTGGCCCTCCGCAGTTGTGGGATCGGACAAACGGGGTTGGCGGCGATGAGCCTGCGCCAGGTGTTGATCGCGGTGGGCGACCCGCTCGTCGAGGTGCAGGCCGCGCCGCGCGGGCTGGAGGGCGACGTCCTCGACGTGGTGATCCTCGACCCCGACGACACGCCCGACGTGCGGCCGGGGGACCTGGTGCTCGTCGTCGGCGCACGGGGGCGCGCGGCGCTGCCGCTGGTCAGGGCGGCCGGGGTCGGAGGAGCGGTGGCCGTGGCGGTCAAGGTCGACGCGCCCTCGCCGGTGCTGCGCCAGGCCGCCGCCGACGCCGGGGTGGCCCTGCTCGCGGTGCGCCCCGAGGTGCGGTGGGAACAGCTCGAAGCGCTGGTCAGGGGCGTCGTGCAGAACGCGAGGCTGACCGCGGACGCGGGTGCCGCGGAGGTGCTCGGCGACCTGTTCGGGCTCGCCCAGACCATCGCGTCGCTGACCGGCGGCATCGTGAGCATCG
Source organism: Saccharothrix sabaoui (assembly GCF_051756985.1). Lineage (NCBI taxonomy): Bacteria > Bacillati > Actinomycetota > Actinomycetes > Pseudonocardiales > Pseudonocardiaceae > Saccharothrix > Saccharothrix sabaoui. The sequence goes on along the minus strand of NZ_JBPKJK010000002.1, from coordinate 148,259 downwards.
AGGACACCGCGAGCCGCGTGCTGGCCTACTCGCGGTCCTCCGACGAGGTCGACGAGCTGCGCCGGCTGTCGATCCTCGGCCGCCAGGGGCCCGAGCCGTACCTGACGATGCTCCGCGAGTGGGGCGTCTACCAGCGGTTGCGCTCCGGCGAGGAGGTCGTGCGCATCGACGAGCGCCCCGAGCTGGGCATCCGCCGCCGCATCGCGGTGGGCGTCCACGCCGGGCCCCAGCCGCTCGGCACGATCTGGGTGCAGGAGGGCGACACGCCGCTGACCGAGCAGTCCGAGCGGGCGCTGCTCGGCGCGGCCCGCGTCACCGCCCTGCACCTCGTGCAGCAGCGGGAACCCGCAGCCGCGTTCCGGGAGAACCTGCTGGCCTCGCTGCTCGACGGCCGGATGGACGCCGGGTCGATCGCCGAGCAGATCGGCGCCGACCCCGGCAAGCCCGCCGCCGTGGTGGTGTTCGCGCTGCGCGGGCAGGAGCACGCCGACCGCACCCAGCACGAGCTGCGCCGCGCCGAGATGACGAGCCTGATCTCCGTGCACGCCGCCGCCTACCGCCGCACGGCCCTGGTGAGCAGGCAGAACGGCCGCACCTACGCCCTGCTGCCGGACCTGCCGCCGAAGGCCCCGCTGCTGGCGCTGACCCGGGAGGTGGTGACCGCCGCGCGCCGGCACATGGGGCTGGTGGTGCAGGCCGCCGTCGGCTGCACGGTGCCCGCCGTCGACGAGGTCATGGTCTCCCGGGAGGAGGCCGACCGGGTGCTGGACGCCATGGCGCGCGACCTCGACGCCGACGTGGCGACCCTGGCCGACGTGCGCTCGCGGGTGCTGGTCGGCGAGACCCTGGCGCTGCTCGCCGAGCACCCGCGCGTCCGCGACCCGCGCCTGGACCTGCTCGACCCCGACCTGGCCAGGTCCCTGCTGGTCTACCTCGACGAGTTCGGCGACGTGAAGGCCGCGGCGGCCCGGCTGCACGTCCACCCGAACACGCTGCGCTACCGGATCAGGCGGGCCGCGGAGGTCGGCGGGTTCGACCTGGGCGACCCGCTGCTCCGGCTGTTCGCGCAGCTGCAACTCAGGCTGACCTGAGGCGGGTGCCCTCCGCGCCGTACCCTCCGGGAGTGAGCACCCAAGCCCGCGGCAGCGACTTCGCTGAATTGTCCAGGTTGGTCAAGCAGCAGGGTCTGCTGGACCGGCGCATCGGTTTCTACGTCCTGTACCTGGTCGCCGCGGTCGGCGCACTGGCGCTGTCCGTGGCGGCCATGGTGCTGATCGGTGACTCGTGGTGGCAGCTCGTCGTCGCCGCCGTCCTCGCCGTCGTCTTCACCCAGATCGCGTTCCTGGGGCACGACGCGGGCCACCGGCAGGTCTTCGCCGACGGCCGCGCGAACCACACCACCGGCCTGCTGCTGGGCAACCTGCTCGTCGGCGTGGGCTTCGGCTGGTGGATGGGCAAGCACAGCCGCCACCACGCCAACCCCAACCACGAGGACGAGGACCCCGACGTCGACATCGCCGTCCTCGCGTTCAGCGCCGAGCAGGCCGCGCGCAAGCGCGGGTTCTTCCGCTGGGTCGTCAAGCGCCAGGCGTGGCTGTTCTTCCCCCTGCTCCTGCTGGAGGGCTTCAGCCTGCACATCATCAGCACCGCCGCCGCCGCGCGCCGCGAGGTCAAGGGCTGGCGGCTGGAGCTGGTGCTGCTGGCCGCGCACGTCGTCGGCTACCTGTCGCTGGTGTTCCTGACCATGTCGCCCGGCAAGGCCCTGGCGTTCATCGCGATCCACCAGGGCCTCTTCGGCGTCTACATGGGCATCTCGTTCGCGCCGAACCACAAGGGCATGCCGGTGCTCCAGGCCGGCCACCAGCTGGACTTCCTGCGCAAGCAGGTGCTGACCTCCCGCAACGTCACGGGCGGCTGGTTCACCGACTTCCTGCTGGGCGGCCTGAACTACCAGATCGAGCACCACCTGTTCCCGAGCATGCCGCGCCCGAGCCTGCGCCACGCGCAGGCCCTGGTCCGCGAGTTCTGCGAGCGGCACTCGGTGTCCTACGCCGAGTGCGGCCTGTTCAGGTCCTACGGGTACGTGCTGAGCTACCTGCACGAGGCGGGAGCTGAACTGCGCGGTACGGGAAAGCTCGCTCCAGCAGGGTCCAGGTAGTGCTGGTCGCCAGGTAGACCCCGGCGGCAGCACGGCGGCGACCAGCACCGTGCCGAACGGCAGGAGCCGCAGCAGCCCGGCGAAGGGCGGCTGCGGCCCTCCCGACCTCGCGGCCACCGCGGCTCCACCCCGTCGTCGCCGTACTTCTCGGACAACGCCCGGCCCTCGGGCGCGAGGGCGGCGCGGGCCTTCTCGCCGCGCACGGCGGCGCGGCTCAGCGGGTGGGTCGGCAGCCGGACGGCCGGCCGAGTCCCGGTGCCCTGGGACGGGGACGCCCGGCGGCGTCGGGGTCGCGCAGCCGCAGGAACGCGGCGCGCAGCGACTTCTCGCGGATCGACAGCGACCGCACCCACGCGGACGCGGCGCGCACCACCGGTGCGGCGGTGAGCAGCAGCACGACCAGGGCCACCGCCGTCACGGCGGCGACCAGCCCGGTCGGCGAGCGGACGAGGGTGAGGGCGTAGAGCGCGGGCAGGTACAGCGCCGACAGCAGCCGCAACCGGTCCACGTCCACCTCCCCCCGTTCACACCACACCGACGAGCGCGGGCCGCGCGGGGTGGTCGTAGCGCACCGTCACGTCGGCGCGCGGCTCGTACCCGGCGTACGCGGGCAGCGTCCACCGCCACTCGTCCGGCACCTGCCGCTCCAGCGCGCCCGCCGACAGCCACAGGTGCACGGCCAGCTCCGCGGGCAGCCACTTGTCCAGCAGCATCGTGCCGTCGAGCAGCAGCACGCCGCCCGCGCCGAGCGTCACGTAGTCGGCGCGGCTGGCCCGGTCGGTCTCCGCGTTCCACAGCGACGGCAGCACCCGCCCCGACCCGCCGGGTTCCAGCGGGTCGAGCACCTCGCGGGTCAGGCCGCCCACGTCGAGCCACGAGTCGCGGAACGAGTCCGGGTCGTGCCGGCCGAACTCCAGGCGCACGGACGCGGGCCGCAGGAAGTCGCCGGCGGACACCCGCAGCACGGGCCTGCCGAGCGCGCGCAGCGGCTCGACCAGCGCGTCCGCCAGCTCACCCGGCCTGGTGGGCGCGGCCCCGTCGACGAGCACCCGGGACCAGGTGCCGCGCGGCAGCGCGTCGACGCGGGCGACCAGCTCGTCCACCAGGCCGCCCGGGGACAGGGGCGTGACCTTCAGCGGTCCCACCCCCCGGGCAGCGCGGGCACCGGCCAGGCCGGGTCGGGGGCCCAGTCGCCCCACGCCGGGTCCCACCACGTCGTGCCGGCCGTCAGCATGGCCGTCACCTCCTCGGCGGTGCGGCCGATGCCCTCGGCCTCCGCCGCGTCGTACTTGCCCTCGGCCGCGTACCGCTCGAACTCGTCGCGGTCCAGCTCGCACCAGTCCCCGTCGACCGGCAGCCAGAAGTCCAGCGCGTGGTCGAGCGTGTCGAAGCCCCGCGCGGTGCGGCGGAACGGGGCCTGGAGGTTGAGGTAGAACCCGGCGAACCGGCGTTCCGCGCCCTGCCAGTACAGGTCGACCGAGTAGGCGTCGCCGGGCCGGTGCAGCTGGAGCTTGCCGTGGCCGCGCCAGTGCGTGCGGCCGAGCGCCCGCCAGTGGTGCGGCCACGGGTGCGGCGGGTAGCCGATCTCGGTGTCCGGCACCGTGAAGACCACGAGCAGGTCCGGTCCGTCGAGCACGACGCGCGTCGGCGTCACCGACCACGGCCTGCCGTGCAGCACCTCGCGGCGCAGCGCCACGTCCCCCGGTGCGAAGTACCCCATGCCGTCCAGCGTAGGACGCCGCTACACCGCGATCACGGGCAGCACGGGGCGCTCCGACGGCCCCGCGGCGTACGCCTCCCACGCCGAGGCGAGGCGCGCGACGGCGTCGTCCAGCACGGCGGGTCCCGCGGTGAACGCGATCCGCAGCCGGTCGCGGCTGCCGCCCGACGGGTCCAGGGAGCCGCCCGGCAGCACGGCCACCCCGTGCCGCAGCGCGACCTGCGCGTAGGAGGCCGCGTCGCCGCCGGGCAGCCGCACCCACAGCGTCTGGCCGCCCGGGGCCGGGTCGAACGCCCAGTCGGGCAGCGCCCGGCGCAGCCCGGCCGCGAGGTGGTCGTGCCGCTCCCGCAGCAGCGCCACCCGGCGGTCGCGCACCGCGTCGAACCCGGCCAGCAGCTCGACCGCCGCGAGCTGGTCGAGCACCGAGCCGCCCAGGTCGTGCACGGCGCGGAACCGGGCCAGGCGCTCCACCAGCGCGGGTCGCGCGCGCACCCAGCCGGTGCGCAGCCCGCCCCACACCACCTTGCTCAGCGAGCCGACCGCGATCACCTCCGGCGCGTGCGCGGCGGTGGGTCCCACCGGCTCGGTGAAGGCCAGTTCGGCGAGCACGTCGTCCACGACGAGCGGCACCCCGGCGTCCACCGCGGCGCGCACCAGCCGCCGCCGCTCCAGCGCGGGCATCGTCGTGCCGAGCGGGTTCTGCACGGCGGGCATCACGTAGGCGAGCGCGGGCCGGTGCCGCGAGACCGCCGCCGCGAACGCCGCGCCGTCGCCGGCGGGGGAGTGCCGGACGACCGCGGCGGCCTCCCGGAACAGGTCGAGCGCGCCGGGGTACGTCGGGGCCTCCACCAGCACCTCGTCACCCGGCGCGAGCAGGGCCCGGACCAGCAGCGCCAGCGCCTGCTGCGCGCCCGTGGTGACCAGGACGTGCGCCGGCGTCGTCGGCACGCCCAGCGCGGTGTACCGGGCGGCCAGGGCGGCGCGCAGCTCCGGTTGGCCGAGGGGGTGGTAGCCCAGGTCGGGGCCGCCGAGCCGGTCGAGCGCGCCGCGGTGGGCCTCGACGTACTCCGGCGGGGCCCACAGCGGGCCGGCGCAGGCCAGCTGGAGGACGCCGTCCGGGGGTTCGAGCAGGTTGACGAACATCGGGTTGGCGGTCCCGTCGCGGGCCGCGTCCGCCGCCGGGTGCCCGCCGGGCGCCACCCACGTGCCGCTGCCGCGCCGCCGGACCAGCCTGCCCTCGTCGCGCAGCAGGTCGTAGGCGGCGACCACGGTGGTGCGGCCGACCGCGAGCCCGGCCGCCAGCGCCCGGTCCGGCGGCAGCGGCGTGCCCGCGGGCAACCGGCCCTCGTCGACCAGCTCGCGCAGGCGGCAGGCCAGCAGCAGGTGGAGCGGACCCCGGCCCGCCGACCACCGGCCGAGCCGCCCCGCCAGGTCCTCGACCGCGATTGGCTTCATCAGCAGACCAATCTAGTGGAATTGGCGCTGCCGACCGGCCCCGCCGGTCGGCACGATCGGGTCATGCGACCGGAGACCCGCCTCGTGCACGCCACCGCCCCCCGACCGACCGCCGGCACGCCGCTCGCCGTGCCGCTCCACCAGACCTCGGGGTTCTCGTTCGACGACCTGGACGCCTTCGCCGACGGCATGAGCGGGCCGGACGGCGCGTTCGCCTACACCCGGCTGGGCAACCCGACGGTCCGCGGGCTGGAGGACGCCGTCGCGGACCTGGAGGGCGGCGCGGCGGCGCTGGCCGCGGCCTCCGGCATGGGCGCCATCACGACCGTGCTGCACGCCACCCTGCGCGCCGGCGACCACGTGGTGGCGCAGCGCGACCTGTACGGCGGCACGCACGCCCTGCTGCGCGACCTCGCCGAGCGGTGGGACGTCTCGGTCACCCGCGTGTCCGGGCACGACCCCGACGAGGTGCGCGCCGCGCTCGGCCCGCGGACCCGGCTGGTGTACCTGGAGACGATCGCCAACCCCACCGGCCACGTCAGCGACCTGGCCGCGGTGAGCCGGGTCGCGCGCGGGGCGGGCGTCGCCGTCGTGGTGGACAACACCTTCGCCACGCCCCTGCTGTGCCGGCCGATCGGGCTGGGCGCGGACGTGGTGGTCCACTCGACCACGAAGTACCTGGCGGGCCACAGCGACGTCGTCGGCGGGGTCGCGGTGTTCGCCGACGCCGCCCGCCACCGCGAGGTCTGGGCGCGCGCGGTGGAGGTCGGCGCGACCGCCGACCCGTTCGCGGCCTGGCTGACCCTCCGCGGCCTGCGCACCCTGGCGCTGCGGGTGCGCGCGCACTGCGCCAACGCGGAGGTGCTCGCCCACCGGCTCGCCGCGCACCCGGCCGTGGCGGCGGTGCGCTGGCCGGGGCTGCCCGACCACCCCAGCCACGGCGTCGCGACCCGGCTGCTGTCCGGGTACGGGGCCGCGTTCTCCTTCGACCTGGCCGGCGGGCGGGCGGCGGCCGAGCGGTTCGCCCGCGCGCTGCGGCTGGTGCGGCTCGCCCCGTCGCTCGGCGGCCCCGAGACGCTGGTGCTGCACCCGGCGAGCACCTCGCACCGCGGGCTCACCGGGGACGAGCTGCGCGCGGTGGGCATCACCGACGGCACGATCAGGCTCTCCGCGGGCATCGAGCACGTCGACGACCTGTGGTCGGACCTGGCGGGCGCCCTCCGCGAGGGCTAGCCGGCCAGCGCCCGGCGCAGCCGCCCGATCGCCACCTCGCGGCGCGGGTCGGTGTGCGGCAGCAGGCGCACCAGCCGTTCGAGCACCTCGACGTCCTCCGCCACCAGGCCGAGCGCCCACAGCGCCTCCACGTCGCCCCGGTCCAGCACGCCGCGCCGCACGGCCGCCGCCAGGTCCTCGCGCTCCTCGCGCGCCACCGGGGCCTCGGACCGGGGCAGCAGCTCGCCCCGGTACGCGGCGGCGGCCGGCGCCACGTCGCCGTTCCGCAGCGCCTCGCGCACCGCGAGGAAGTCGCCGCGCACGTCCGCGCACAGCCGGTACGGCCTGGTCAGCAGCACGCCGCCGAGCCGGTCGCGGAGCCGGTGCAGCTCGGCGCGCACCGTCGTCGGGTTGCCGCGCTCGCCGTACAGCCGCAGCGCCAGCTGGTCCGCCGACAGCCCCTTCGGGTGCAGCGCCAGCGCCAGCAGCAGCTCCGCGTGCCGCAGCGACAGCGGCAGCTCGCGCCCGTCGAGCGAGGCCGAGACCGACCCCAGGAACCGCAGCGACAGCACGGGTCTCCGCTCGGTCCGGTGCGGCACGCGCAGCAGGTAACCCTCCTCCAGCGGCTCCAGCCGCGCCTCGCGCCCGTCGGCCAGCAGCACCCGGTCGCCGGACACGTCCACCCGCGTGCCCACGGCCTCGCCGGACGCCGAGGCGAGCACCCGGCCGCTGGGGCTGAGCAGCGCGCCGGGTTCGCCGCGCAGGGCGACGAGGTGGCGCATCCCGGCGGCGCGCAGCCGTTCGTCCCGCGCCGCCTGCCGGGTGCTCAGCCGGCCCTCCGCCAGCCGCGCCGCCGCCGACACCAGCGCCACCACCGCCGGGTGCACGCTGCTCAACGGCCCGCTCACGTCGACCGCGCCGATCGTGCGGCCGGTGTCCGGGTCGCGCACGGGGCTCGCCGCGCACGTCCACCCGTGGTAGGTCCGCACCAGGTGCTCGGCCGAGTGCACGGTCACCGGCCGGTCGACCGCCAGCGCCGTGCCCATCGCGTTGGTGCCGATCGCGGACTCGCTCCAGCAGGCGCCCTCGGCCAGCCCCACCCGCTCGGCCAGCCCCCGCACCGACGCCTTGCCCTCGCACCACAGGACGGTGCCGTCCGCGTCGGTGACGATCATGACGTGCTCGGCCTCGTCGGCGATGCTGACCAGCGTCTCGCGCAGCACCGGCAGGGCCGCCGCGATCGGGTGCGCGCCGCGCCGGTCGGCGACCTCGCCCCGGTCGAGCACCACCGGGGCCTCGTGCCGCTCCGGGTCGACCCGCGCGGCCAGCGAGCGCCGCCACGACTCGACGATCAGCTCCCGCGCCCCCGCCGCCGCGTCCCCGCTCAGCGCCAGCTCGCGCAGGCGCGCGAGTCGTCGCGGGTCCGGTCCCATGGGCTCCTCCTCGATCCAGGATGACTGTCCATCGACATCCCGGGCAAGCAGATCGCTGCTCCGTCCGGGTGCAACGCGACTGCAACGTGGGAGCCCGCACGCTGCACCGCACCACGACAGCGACGACGCGGGAGGCGAGACATGGCGAGGTACGCGGCGCCCGGCGAGAAGGGCAGCGCCGTGTCGTACCGGGACCGGTACGACCACTTCATCGGCGGCGAGTACGTGCCGCCCGCCAAGGGCGGTTACTTCGAGAACCGCACCCCCGTCACCGGCGAGGTGTTCACCGAGGTCGCGCGGGGCACCGCCGAGGACGTCGACCGGGCCCTGGACGCCGCGCACGGCGCCGCGCGGGCGTGGGGCCGCACGTCGGCCGCCGAGCGCGCCGACGTGCTCAACGACGTCGCCGACCGGATCGAGGACCACCTCGAAGCCCTCGCCGTGGCCGAGACGTGGGAGAACGGCAAGCCGATCCGGGAGACCCTGGCCGCCGACCTGCCGCTGGCGGTGGACCACTTCCGCTACTTCGCGGGCGTCGTCCGGGCGCAGGAGGGCGGCATCTCGCAGATCAGCGAGGACCTGGTGGCCTACCACTTCCCGGAGCCGCTGGGCGTGGTCGGCCAGATCATCCCGTGGAACTTCCCGCTGCTCATGGCCGCCTGGAAGCTCGCGCCCGCGCTGGCCGCCGGCAACGCCGTGGTGCTCAAGCCCGCCGAGCAGACCCCGGCGTCGATCCACGTGCTGATGGGCCTCATCGCGGAGCTGCTGCCGCCCGGCGTGGTCAACGTCGTCAACGGCTTCGGCACGGAGGCGGGCAAGCCCCTCGCGTCCAGCCGCCGCGTCGCCAAGGTCGCGTTCACCGGCGAGACGTCCACCGGCCGGCTGATCATGGGGTACGCGAGCGAGAACCTGGTCCCGGTGACGCTGGAGCTGGGCGGCAAGTCGCCCAACATCTTCTTCGACGACGTGGCCGCGCACCGCGACGCGTTCTACGACAAGGCGTTGGAGGGCTTCACCATGTTCGCCCTCAACCAGGGCGAGGTGTGCACGTGCCCGTCGCGGGCGCTCGTGCAGAGCGGCATCTACGACGAGTTCCTGGCCGACGCCACCGAGCGCACCAAGGCCGTCCGGCAGGGGCACCCGCTCGACACCGGGACCATGATCGGCGCGCAGGCCAGCCGCGAGCAGCTCGACAAGGTCCTGTCCTACGTGGAGATCGGCAAGCGGGAGGGCGCGCGCCTGGTGTGCGGCGGCGAGCCCGCGGACCTGGGCGGCGAGCTGTCCGGCGGCTACTACGTCACGCCCGCGATCTTCGAGGGCGACAACAAGATGCGGGTCTTCCAGGAGGAGATCTTCGGCCCGGTCGTCGCGGTGACCCGCTTCGACGACTTCGACGACGCGGTGAAGACCGCCAACGACACGCCCTACGGCCTGGGCGCGGGCGTGTGGTCGCGCGACGGCAACGTCGCCTACCGCGCGGGCCGGGAGATCCAGGCCGGCCGGGTGTGGGTGAACAACTACCACGCCTACCCGGCGCACGCGGCGTTCGGCGGCTACAAGCAGTCCGGCATCGGCCGCGAGAACCACCGCGTGATGCTCGACCACTACCAGCAGACCAAGAACCTGCTGGTCAGCTACTCGCCCGACGCGCAGGGCTTCTTCTAGACGACGCGCGGGGCCTCCTCCGGACCCGGTGCGGGGAGCCGCCCCTCGGCTCCCCGCACCGCCTCGTCAGCGCTTCCAGGGCACCTGCGGGGAGCGGTAGTAGTTCACGCCCTGCACGTCCCACCGGTCGGCCTGCGCGGCCAGCCGGACCCTGAACGCCTCCCAGTCGTGCGTCGACCACGGGGACCAGCCCAGCTCGGCGATCGCGGGCAGGCGCGGGAACGCCATGAACTCGACGTCCGCCGAGTTCGTCAGCGTCTCGCTCCACAGCGGTGCCTCCACGCCGAGCACCGACCCGGCGGGCAGCCCCTCGACGTACGCGCCGGGGTTCCAGTCGTAGGCGTCCTGCACGTCGGTGTACCCGGCCCAGGACAGGCCGAGCGGCGTGTCCGCGTCGTACTTCATGTCCAGGTACGCCTTGCTCGCGGGCGACAGCACGACCCGGTTGCCCCGCGCCGCCGCCTCCACCACGTCCGGCGCGGTGGTCCTGGTGCCCCAGAACTGCGGCACCGCGGTGGCGGGCGGACCGGCCTTGACGAACTCGTGCCAGCCGACCGCGGTCTTGCCGTGCTTGGCCACCAGCGGCAGCACCCGGTCCATGAACAGGTCGTAGTCCGGGTCGGTGGTGGCGTGCGCCTCGTCGCCGCCGATGTGGACGTACCGCCCCGGCGTCAGCGCGGCCACCTCGCGCAGCACGTCGTCGACGAACCGGTAGGTGATGTCCTTGTCGATGCACAGCGAGCTGAAGCCGACCTCGATGCCGGTGTAGAGCGGCGGGGCGACGCCGTCGCAGTTCAGCTCCGGGTAGGAGGACAGCGCGGCGTTGGTGTGGCCCGGCAGGTCGATCTCCGGGATCACCGTGATGTGCCGGGCCGCGGCGTAGGCGACCAGGTCCTCGTACTGCTCCTGCGTGTAGAACCCGCCGGGGCCGCCGCCGACCTCCGTGCTGCCGCCGTGCGCGGTGAGGTTGGGCCAGCTCTTGATCTCCAGCCGCCAGCCCTGGTCGTCGGTCAGGTGCAGGTGCAGCCGGTTGACCTTGTAGAGCGCGAGCTGGTCGACGTACCGCTTGACCTCGTCGGGCGAGAAGAAGTGCCGGGCCACGTCGAGCATCGCGCCCCGGTGGGCGTAGCGCGGGTGGTCGAGCACCCGGCCGCCGGGCGCGGTGAACGGCCCGCGCTGCCGCGTCTTCGCCTCGACCTTCGCGGGCAGGACCTGGCGGAACGTCTGCACGCCCGCGAACAGGCCGGCGGCCGTGCGCGCGCGGACGACGACGCCGAGCCGCGTCACGTCGAGCTGGTAGCCCTCGTCGCCGACCTCCGGGGGCGCGCCGGTGAGCAGCAGCGAGATGCCGCGGGCGGACGCGCCGGGCACGACGGGCAGCCGGTAGCCGGTGGACGGCCGCAGCACGCCCGCGAGGAACTCGCCGACCTGCCGGGCCCCCGCCGAACCGGGGTGGGTGTGGATGCGGGTGTCCGCGCCGAGGGTGAAGGTCACCCCGGGGCGCGGGGTGGCACTGACGGGGGCGGGCACGATGTGTCGCAACGAGGTCTCCGGGGCTGCGTGGGCGGGCGCCGCCGCGCCCGTGCCGCCCACCGCGCCCGCGGCCAGCAGCGCGGCGAGCGCGAGGCCGAGCCCGCGTCGTCGTCCCGGGAGCGGTCCCCGGAGCCGCGGCTCCCGGTGCGTCGTTCTCCTGGTCACCCGAGTTCTCCTGGTCACCTGACGACCTCCTGGCCGGTGTGGATCACGGGCGGCGGCCCAGTCACCGTTCCAGCCCCCGCCAGGAGGTGTCAAGGTCCAGACCAATTCAGGAGAGCTTCGGCTTGCCGACACCCCGCCACACGGCGGCGAAGCGGTCCTCCACCCGCCGGGCCAGGCCCTCCTCCAGGCCGTGCAGCAGGCCGAAGGTGAACCCGTTCCCGCCGTCGAGCTGCGCCTTCGCGCCCAGCTCGCGCAGCACCGGCCGCGCCACCACGCTGTCCTGGTGCTCGCCCAGCAGCGTCTGCACGTCCTTGACCTGCTTGCGGTACTTCTTCGCCTTCCTGCCGAACGCCGGTTCGGCCACCTCGACGGAGTACCGCAGCCGCTTGGCCGCCTTGCGCGCCTCGTGCAGGCCCGTGTCGTCGGTCGCCTCCGCGACCCGCCGGGCCAGCCGCCGGTGGGTCTTCGCGACCAGCTCCGGCAGCACCTTCCCGGCCTTCCGGCGGCCCAGCGGCGTCACCGGCGGGTCGGCCAGCAGCGCGTCCACCGAGTCCAGCAGCGCGAAGTACCGCCCGCTGTCCAGCGCGGCCACGGCCGACTCGTGCGCGGCGACCTCCAGCGGCGCGAAGTGCCGGGTCAGCTGCGCCTTCACGGGGCCCAGCACGAGCGACGGGTCCAGCTCCGCCACCGCGCCCTCGAAGCGGGCGCGCAGCACCTCCAGGTCGCGCGCCTCGCCGAGCACGCCCGCCAGCCACTTCAGCTCGTCGGTCAGCGCCCGCGTCCGGTCGCGGTCGACGACCACCCCGAACGACTGCAACGCGCTGCGCATCCGCCGGGTCGCCACCCGCATCTGGTGCACGGCGTCGTCCTCGCCGCGCCGCACCCGCGGGTCCTGGTGCTGGAGCGCCTCCGCCTGCTCCCGCACGTAGGCGAGCACCACGTCGGCCGCGGTCGTGCCCGGCACGCGCGCCGGGGCGGTGGGCGCGAGCCGGCCCGCCAGCAGCCGGGTCAGCTTCGCCGACGACGTGGACCGCCTGATCCCGACGTCCGACAGCCGCGCCTCCACCCGGTCCAGCAGCGCCACGTCGCCGCGCTCGCCCAGCTCCACCTCGATCTCGCGCCACGAGTCGACGGGCGAGTCGTCCGCCGCGGCCTGCGCCGACACCAGGTCCTCGACCACCTCGGCGAGCAGCGCGCCCTTGGCGTCCACGAGCTGCCAGCGGTGCCGCGTGGTCCGGATGCGGGCCACCGGGGCCAGCTCGTTGCCGCGGGCGTGCACCTGCACCAGCGAGCCGAGCTGCTTCGGCGGGTGCTTGGCCGCGCGGCCCGGCGGGAGCCGCACTTCCTCGCGGGTGTCCTCGCCGGCCGGCAGCTTGAGGTGCCAGCCCGCGTCGTCACCGCCCGTGCGGCGGCGCAGCGTCAGGCCCGCGCGCGCCAACCGCAGGTCCTCCGTGTCGTAGTAGACCGCCTCCAGCCGCAGCTCCTCGGGACCGGCCGCCGCGGCGACACCGGGCAGGTCCGCCAGGTCCGGCAGCGCGGTGCCGTCGGGGGCCTCGTACTTGCGTTCCGTCTCTCGCACCGAACTCGCCATGCCCCAGGCATACACCGTTCGGCCGCTGTTCAGTCATCATCACGGTGCGTCACCGGGCATTGACCGAAACGGTGGGACTCGACGGCCCGTCCGCGTGGTTTTCCCGCTCCGTCCCTGGACAGGGGCTCGCGGTGCGGTTGGCTGGCGGTGTGGCCACCGAGAAGGAACGGCTCGACGAGATCGAGCCGACTGTCGCCGACCTCGTCGCGAACACCAAGATGGTGATCGACGAGGTGAACCGCCTGAGCGTGCGCCTGCACGTGCTCGAACGCAGGCTGTCCGGCACCGGCTCGGGCCCGGACGAGGACCTCGACGCGATCGCCGGGATCACCGGGACCGTGGAGGCGCTGCGCGCCGCGTGGGACGCCGAGCAGGAGCTGCTGGCCGACTCGGTCCGCGCCGACCTGCGCGCCGAGGTGGCCGAGTACGAGTCGCTCAAGGAGCAGCGCGACGCCGGACTGGCCCGGCTGGCCGCGGGCCGCATGCCGCGCTTCGAGCGCGACGCCCTCCAGCACGAGGTGCAGAACCTGGAGTGGCGGGTCAACGCGCAGGAGTTCAGCGCGTCCGCCGCCGCCCAGCGGCTGGCCGCCGACGAGCTGGCCGCCGAGGAGCCGTGGCGCGCCGAGGCCGTGCTGTCCGGCGAGAAGGCCCGGCAGGAGATCGTCGACGTCGCCCGCCGCAGGCTGGAGCGCTCCCTGGCGACCGACGCCCGGCTGCCCCTGTGGTTCCGCGTCGGCCTGGGCGAGATCACCGCCCCCGACCCGGCGCAGTGGGTGGAGGCCGCCGTGGCGCTGGTCGCCTACCGGCTGGAGTACGCCGTCACCGACCCGATCTCACCGCTGGGCGAGGTCCCGTCGGCCTCCTCCGGCTTCGCCGCCTGGGTCCGCCGCGCCGAGGCGTACACCGACATCAAGGACCAGCTGGAGAGCCTCCGCGACTGACGCGGGTCACCAGGTCTTGAGCCGGGTCAGCAGGTCTTGAGCATCGAGGCGAGCGCGTCGCGCTCCGCCTCGTCCACGCTCAACGCGTACAGCGTCTTCACCGACACCACGGCCCGCGCGTAGGTGCACCAGTACGCCTCCACCGGCGGCTTCCACTTGGCCGCGTCCTGGTCGCCCTTCGAGCGGTTGCTGCTCGCCGTCACCGCGATCAGCTGCAACCCGCCCATGTCGTTGGCGAACTTCTGGCGCTGCTCGTCGGTCCACCCGTCCGCGCCCGACCGCCACGCCTCCGCCAGCGCCACGGTGTGGTCGATGTCGAGCTTGCCCGCGTCGTCCACCACGACCCCGTCGTACGGGCTGGTCCACGTCCCCGCCGTGGCCTTGCACGCCGAGTCGGTCCGCACCTCCGTGCCCTGCCGCTGGAGCACGACCTCCCGCGTGTCGCACGAGTCGCCCTGGCTGCTCCAGTGCGGGAACCGCTCCCGGCTGTAGCCGGTCATCTTCCCCTCGGGCGCCACGGTCAGCGCGGCCAGCTGCGCGGCCGGGTCGTCGCCGGGCGAGGCCGGCCCCGACGGGACGGGCGCGGTCGGCGACGGTGGCGCCGTCCCGTCCTCCCGGGTCAGGTAGTAGCCGATCACGACGAGGAGGACCAGCACCACCGCGCCGGTCACAGTGGTCGACCGCTTGCCGCTCATGCACCCATGATCAGTGATGAGCGGCCCCACGGGAACACCCACCCCGGGATCGCCCTTCGGCGCGTCTCAGCACGCGCCCGCCACCACGCCCCCCGTCGGGGCCGGCCGATGAGGGCCGGGTCGTCAGGGGCGGGTCGTCAGGGGCGGCTCGTCAGGTAGCCGCCCATCGTCGTGAAGTACTCCGTCGCGCCCAGCTCGCGGCCGTCCTCGGTGCGCACCTTCTTCACCAGCAGCGCGCGGTTCTTCCCGCGGCGCGCCAGGGCACCGGCCACGATCGCCACGCCGTCGCCCTCGCGGTAGAAGATCCGGCCGGGCGTGCCGCCGTAGCACTCCGCCGACACCTCGGCCTCGACGATCTCCAGCCGCTCGCCCTTGTGGAAGCAGAACGCGCTCGGGTACGGCGCGCACTGGGCGCGCACGAGCCGGTCCAGCTCGTCGGCCTCCCACGTGAAGTCGATGCGCAGGTCCTCCTCGGCGCGCTTGTGGAAGAAGCTCGCCTTCGAGCGGTCCTGCTTCCGGAAGTCGGTGCGGCCCGAGGCGATCTCGGCCAGGCCGTCCACGGTGATCGGGCCGAACAGCTCCAGCGTCTTGCGGAACAGGTCCGCCGTCGTGTCGCGCGGGCCGACCGGCACCGACCGCTGGAGCACGATGTCCCCGGCGTCCAGCGTCTCGTCCATCACGTGCGCGGTGACGCCGACCTCCTTCTCGTCGTTGATCAGGGCCCAGATCAGCGGCGAGAAGCCCGCGTAGGCGGGCAGCAGCGAGTCGTGCACGTTCAGCGTGCCGTGCTTGGGCAGGGTGAAGACGCGCGGCGGGATCCACGTGCGCCAGTTCGTGGCGACGATGACGTCCGGCGCGATCTCCGTGAGCCGCTGGAGCAGCTCGTCGTCGTCCGGGCGGTTGCGGATGATCGTCTCCACGCCGTGCTCGGCGGCGAGGTCGGCGACGGAGTCGCTCCAGATGCGCTCGTAGGCGTGGTCGCTCTTGGGGTGGGTGACCACCGCGACCACCTCGTGCTCGGAGTCCAGCAGCGCCTGGAGCGTCCGGTGGCCCCAGGTCTGGTAGCCGAACATGACGACCCGCATGGGTTTCTCCTTAGTATCGCCTAAGTTATCCAACCCTAACCTAACTAGGTGTGGTCTAGCCTCAGCGGGTGATCCTGGACCTGAAGTTCGTGCGCGGGCGGGTCGTGACCATGGACCCGGTCCGCCCCGCCGCGTCCGTGATCGGCGTGTGGGCGGGCCGGGTCGTCGGGCTGGACGACGAGGTCGCCCACCTGCCCGCCCGG
Organism: Saccharothrix sabaoui; assembly: GCF_051756985.1. Lineage (NCBI taxonomy): Bacteria > Bacillati > Actinomycetota > Actinomycetes > Pseudonocardiales > Pseudonocardiaceae > Saccharothrix > Saccharothrix sabaoui. The sequence goes on along the minus strand of NZ_JBPKJK010000002.1, from coordinate 132,403 downwards.
CGCGTGGTCGACCTGGACGGCGCGGTCGTGCTGCCCGGGTTCGTCGACGCGCACACCCACCTGGCGTGGGCCGGCCGGGCGTCGCGCACCCTCGACATCTCCGCGTGCCGGACCGTCGCCCAGGTCGTCGACCTGCTGCGCGTCGCCCCCCGGTCGTCGGACTGGCTGGAGGTCGCGGGCTACGACCACCGCGCGCTCGACCGCCCGCTCACCGCGCGCGACCTCGACCGGGTCGGGCCGCGCGTCTACGTCCAGGACCTGTCCGGGCACGCGTGCGTCGTCGGCTCCGACGTCCTGGCCGTGCTGCCGGGCCACGTGCTGCGCGACGCCCAGCGCGACGCCGACGGCACGCTCACCGGGTTCCTCGCCGAGGGCGCGCAGAGCGCCGTGCGCGCGCTGCGGCTGCCCTACTCGCTCGACGACATCGCCGCCGACGTCGAGCTCGGCGCGCGCCAGTGCGCCCGCGAGGGCGTCGTGCTCGCCGCCGAGGCGGGTGTCGGCGGCGGCCTGATCGGCAGCAGCCCGCTGGAGGTCGAGGCGTACCAGCGGGCCGCGCTGCCGATCCGCGTCCAGCTCATGGTGTCCGCGGACCGCCTCGAACCGGTCGCCGCGCACGCCGACGACGGTGTGCGCCGCGCCGTGCCGCTCGGCCTGCGCACCGGGTTCGGCGGCGACCGGCTGTCCCTCGGCCCGCTCAAGCTGTGGACCGACGGCGGCATGATGGCCCGCACCGCCGCGCTGACCCGGCCGTACGAGGGCATGGACACCGCGGGGCAGCTCCAGGACGACCCCGAGCTGATGCGCGCCGCGATCCTCGACGGCCACGCCGCCGGGTGGCAGCTCGCCGTGCACGCCATCGGCGACCGGGCCGTCGACTTCGCCCTCGACGCCCTCGCCGACGCCCAGGCCGCCCGGCCCCGCCCCGACGCGCGCCACCGCATCGAGCACTGCGGCCTGGTGCGCCCCGAGCAGCTCGACCGCATCGCCGAGCTGGACGTGGTCCCGGTGGTCCAGCCGACGTTCCTGCACGCCTACGGCGACGACTACTCGCGCATCATGGGCCCCGAGCGCGCCCCCTGGATGTACCGCGGCCGCGCCTTCCTCGACCGCGGCATCACCGTCGCGGGCAGCTCCGACCGCCCGGTCGCCGACGGCGCGCCGCTGCGGGCCATCCAGTTCATGGTCGAGCGACTCTCCGCCTCCGGCCTCCCGGTCGGCCCGGACGAGGCCGTCACCGCGCGCGAGGCCGTCGCCGCCTACACCACGGGCGCCGCGTACGCGTGCCGCGCGGAGGACCGCCTGGGCACGATCGCGCCGGGCAAGTTCGCCGACCTGGTGGTGCTCGACGCCGACCCGCTGACGTGCGACCCCGCCGGGATCGCCGGCATCGCGGTCCTCGCCACCGTCGTGGGCGGCGCCTTCCCGCACGACCCGGCCGGCTTCGCGCGCTGACCGGCGCCCGGCCGGTCCGGGCGCTCATCGGCTCAGGCGCTCATCCGCCAGTGCACGACGTACCCGGCCGCCTCGGCCGCGATCAGCGCGTCCAGCTTCGCCAGGTTCGTCCGCCGCGACATCCGGAACGCCCGCCCCCGCCGCGCGTCCAGCACCAGCGGCGTCGCGCCGGGCAGCACGTCGGCCATCGTCTGCTGCATCACGCGCAGCGCCACGTTCGCAGCCTCCTGCGTCAGCGGCGGCTCCTTCACGTACACCGTCACCGCCGCCCGCGACCCGTCCGGCGCGAGCAGCCCCAGGTGCGGCCGGACCCGCAGCGACAGCTCGCCCGCCTGCCACCGGGCGGCGCCCGCGGGCACGCCCGTCGCCCGCGTCGACCGCAGCCACGGCACGAACCCCTCCCGCACCTCCTCGAACGCCCGCGCCTGCCCGGACCGGCCGTGCTCCCGCGCCGCCTCGACCGCCCTGTCCAGCTCCGCGGCCGGGTCGGGCGAGTTGGCCGCGCGGCGCATCGCGTCGCGCACGGGGTTGTAGAACCCGGCCACCCACTGCTCCGAGGACAGGTAGGTGCGCCGCTGGTCGGACACGATGTTGATCCGGCCACGCTGGCCGCTCATGGCGTACTCGGTGAAGGACAGTGCGGTCACGCTGATCGGCTCCACGACAGGCTCCCCTCGCGCGCAGGTCGAACTCGTGTTCGATCCTACCGAGGGGGTCCGACAAAAACGGCGTGCGAACGGGCTACCCGGGCACCCTCGTGATCAGCTGTCCCGGCTCCGGGGCCGCCGCACGCCCGGTGAGGCTCGACTACTCCGAACGGGTGACAAGCCTGCTCGTTGCACCCCGGCGGCGACGACCCCGCGCGGCCCACGCCCTAAGCTCCCCGCCGGGGAAGGGAGCCGAGCGTGACCGAGCGACCGGACATCGACCTGACCAGGCCCAGCGCCGCCCGCGTGTACGACTACTACCTCGGCGGGGCGCACAACTTCGCGGTCGACCGCGAGATGGCCGAGCAGGCCATCCGGATGTGGCCCGAGCTGCCGCTGATCATGCAGGCGAACCGGGCGTTCCTGCGGCGCGCGGTGCAGCACTGCGCCGCGCGCGGCGTGGACCAGTTCCTCGACCTGGGCTCCGGCATCCCCACCGTGGGCAACGTGCACGAGGTCGCCCGCGACGCCGACCCCGCCGCCCGGGTCGTCTACGTCGACAACGACCCGATCGCGGTCACCTACAGCCGCACGATCCTCGGCGACGACCGGCAGACCGGCGTCGTCCAGGCGGACCTGCGGCGGCCGGACGACGTGCTGTCCTCCCCGCAGGTGCGCGACCTGCTCGACCTGAGCCGCCCGGTGGCCGTGATGATGGTCGCCGTGCTGCACTTCGTGCCCGAGGACCCGGCCGGGGTGGTCGCCGCCTACCGCGACGCCGTGGCGCCGGGCAGCCTGCTCGTCCTCTCGCACGCCACCCGCGACGGTCAGGACGACCAGGCCGACGAGCACTCCGACCTGTACCGCAACCGCACCGCCACGCCGATGACCATGCGCACGAAGGCCGAGGTCGAGGCGTTGTTCAGCGGGTTCGACCTGGTCGAGCCGGGCGTGGTGCACCTGCCGCTGTGGCGGCCGGTGTCGCTGGAGGACGTCGACGAGCACCCGGAGCGCGTCGCCGGCCTGGCCGCCGTGGGCGTCAAGCGCTGAACGGCCGCCCGGTCCCCGGGTCCCACCTTCGAGTGATCGAACGGCCGCCGCACCTGCTGATGTTGTAGTTTCGTGACCTGGCAGGTGCGGCTGCCACCGAGGCTCCTCCTGACCCGGTCGGAGCGGGTGCCTCCAGAGCGCGTCCGACGGCGACGCGCCCGCATCCCCACCCACTCCCGCGATCCAGTGTGCCCGGACGGCGGTGGTGCCGACCGGGCGGCGGCCGGAGGACCCTCGTGCTGACAAGCTCCGATCTCCGCAAGCGCTGCCGGTGCACCGGCGAGACGCCGAACGAGATCCGCAGACAGCGGGGCGGCGGTCACGCCGGACCGCTCGTGCCCGTCGCCGGCCCCGGCCAGCAGCGCTTCGAGGCCGGGGTCCTCCAGGCGGTGGTCCGCGCCATGGCCCGGATGCGCCGGCGCGGCCACCCGCTGCGCCCGACGGCCCTGGTCGACCGGGTGCGGCTGGACTCCCCGGTGGTCGGCCTGCGCGTGCACGACACCGCCCTCGACCACCTGCTGGCCGAGGTCCTCCCGGTGCTCTCCGGCGACCGGCTCCGCGGCGTGCCCGGCCTGCGCGCCCACCCCGGCCGCGACCACCTCGACCTGCGCGCGCCCGACGGCGAGGTGCGCCTGCTCGGCGTGACGCGGAAGCGCTGGCGGCAGGCCGTCGAGGCGGGCCTGCCCGCCGGACCCCCGCCCGTCGAACCCGTCCACCGCACGTCCTCGCCCACCGCCGTGATGAGCGGCGTCCTGCGCAGGCTCCCGCTGTGGCGCGGCGCGGCCTGGCTGGACGGCGTGGTCGTCGGCGACGCGCTGGAGCTGTACTGGCGCAACGGCCCCCCGGCCGACGCGGTGGCCGCGATCCTCACCCGCTCCACGTGCGCCGTCCCCGACACGGCCGCCGTGCCCTACGCGTTCCGCAACACCGTGCGCGGCGTGGCCCTGACCCCGGCCCCCACCCCGACCGCCACCGAACCCGAGGACCCGAAGTGGGCGTGGAACCACTGGCTCGCCACCACCGCGCCCGGCGCCGCCCTGCACGAACGGGCCGTCCGCCCCCGGCGCCCCGCGACCGACCTGCCGGACGTGTGGGACCAGCCCGAGATGCGCGCCGCCCTGGCCCTGCGCCGCATCGACACCGTCTACCGCCTGCTCCTGCGCCACGGCGTCCAGCGCCACCACCTGGCCACCCTGACCGGCCAGTCGCCGCACGAGGTGGACGCCGTCCTGGCGGGCGGCAGGGTCGAGTCCTACGACGCCCTGACCGACATCGCCGAGGCCCTCGGCGTGCCCCCGGGCTACATGGGCCTGGCGCACGACGAACGACCCGCCCACGACACGCCGTGCGACTGCGAAGCCCTCGACGAACGCGCCAAGCGCGACCGCTTCCTGGCGCACGCGGCCCTGGTGACCGTCGGCGCGGTCCCCGGCACCTGGGGCTGCCGGTCGGAGACCTGCGCCACCCGCGCCACCCCGTGACGGGGAGCGGTGTGGTGTGGGCCGATCCTGACCGGGGACCGGCCACACCGTCACGTACGGCGCCGAAGCGCCCCCGGCAGGATTCGAACCTGCGACCTCGGGATTAGAAGTCCCTCGCTCTCTCCACTGAGCTACGGAGGCTTGAGGGGCTGGTGACCACGCGGTGTAGCAGCGTAGCCGCCCCACCGGACACATCGTCCGGAAGACGTCCGGCGTTTCCGTTCGGGCGCCTGAAGGGTGATCAAGATGGCAGGAAAGTGACTCAGATCACGGTTTGGCGGCCGTGGAGGCGCGCTGGACGAGGGAAACGCCGAGTCTCGTCGGCTCGTCCGGTCTCCCGCCGTCGAGGAGCTTGAGCGCCAGTTCACCCGCTCGGCGGCCCTTGTCGGCCAGGGGTTGACGCACCGTGGTCAACGGCGGCTCGGCGTGCTCGGCGGCCGGGACGTCGTCGAAACCGATCACCGACACGTCGTCGGGCACGCGCAGGCCCAGGTCGCGCACCGCTTGGAGGACGCCGAACGCCAGCTCGTCCGACATGCACAGCACGGCGGTCGGCCGGTCCGGCGCGGACAGCAGTTCGCGCGCGCCCACCCGGCCCAGCTCGCGGCTGCTGCGGGCGCACTCCCAGACCGGCGCGCCGACCCCGACCACGTCGAGGTAGCCGGCGAGCCGGTCGGTGGTGACGCGGAACGGTGAGGACGCCGCGCGCTCCGGCGCGACGGGGCCGTTGCGGCCGTCCGGGTGCAGGGCGAAGGTCACCACGCCGACGTTCCGGTGCCCGAGCGACCGCAGGCACGTCGCGGCCAGCCGCGCGCCGCCGGCGTCGTCGACCTCGACGCGCGCCGTGCCGTCGAGAACGGGCTGGTCGATGACCACCATCGGCAGGCCGCGGGCCCGCACGGCGTCGAACGCGGGCGCGTCGGAGGGCAGCGAGTAGGCGACCACGACGTCGGCCTGGGCGCGGGCCACGGTCTCCGGGCGGGGTCCACCGCGCTCCCGGCCGGGCATTAACACCAACGTGTGGTCGTGGACGTCGACGGTCGAGGCGAGGCCGTCGAGCACGATCGACAGGGCCGGGTCGGAGAACGAGGCGGACAGCCCCTGCCCGAGCATGAACCCGACGGCGGCGCTGTGCCGGGTCGCGAGGCTGCGCGCCACCGGGTCGGGCCCGCCGTAGCCGAGGGACGCCGCGGCCTCCAGGATGCGCTCGCGCAGCGCGGCGGACAGCTGGTCCGGCCGGTTGTAGGCGTTGGACACCGTGGCGCGCGACACGCCGACCACGCCGGCCACCGTGTCGAGCGTCGGCTTCCGGGGGCGGTCCACGCGGTGAGCGTAGCCAGGTAACCGGTTGGAAGTTCTGAAGCGCTTCAGACACACTGGTCCGCATGCCCACGCCACGCCTCGCCGTCTTCGCGGTGTTCCTGTTCAACGGGGCGCTGTTCCTGTCCTGGGCGGCCCGCATGCCCGCTCTTGCCACGCAGGTCGGCGCCACCGAGGCGACCCTCGGCCTGGCCCTGCTGGGCGCGAGCGCCGGCCTGGCGCTGACCGCGCCGTTCGCCGCGCGCGCCTGCGCCCGGGTCGGCGCGCGCACCCTGGTCGTCGTCGGCGCGGTGGTGACCGTGGTCGCCGTGCCCTGCCTCACGCTGACCCGGTCGCCCCTCCAGCTTGGCCTGGTCCTGTTCGTCCTCGGGTCGTGCGGCGCGCTGCTCGACGTCGGCATGAACGTCGCCGCGGTCGCCGTCACGCGCACCCTCCGCCGGCCGCTCATGCCCCAGTTCCACGCGGGCTTCAGCGTCGGCGGCCTGATCGGCTCGCTGGGCGCCGCGGCGGCGGCGAGCGCCGGCTGGGGACTCGTCCGCCACCTGCTCACCGCGGCCGTCGTCGGCGCGCTCGTGATGGCCTGGATCGTCAGGGCCGTCCCCGGCGCGACCGGTGACGCGACCGACGCCCGGGCGGACGAGCGGCCCGTGCTCAAGCGCCCGCTGCTGTGGCTGCTCGCCGCCGTGACGCTGTGCTCGGCCATCGCCGAGGGCGCGGCGTCGGACTGGTCGGCGCTGTTCTTCGTCACGGAACGCGGGCTGGACGAGGCCACCGCCGCCGCGGGGTACGCGGGCTTCTCGGTCGCCATGGCCGCCGCGCGCCTGCTCGGCGAACCGGCCCAGCGCCTCCTCGGGCCGCACCGGCTGCTCGCGGCGGGCGCGGTCGTGGCCTCGGGCGGGTTCGCGCTGGCCGTGCTGGTGCCGGTGGCGGCGGCCGGCTTCGTCGGCTTCGGTCTCGCCGGGCTGGGCCTGGCCTTCTCGTTCCCGGTGGTCATGGACCTGGCGGGCGACGCGGGCAAGCGCGCCGACGGCACGGGCGGCGAGCGGGAGATCGGCCTGGTGACGACGGTCGCCTACACGGGCTTCCTGGCCGGTCCGCCGCTCGTCGGCGGCATCGCGCACGCGAGCGACCTGTCGGTGTCGCTGGGGTTCGTGGCGGTCGTGATCGCCCTGATCGTGCCGATGGTGTGGCTGGCCCGCCGCTCCCGCGACCGCGAGGTCACGCGAGCGGGAGTCGGCTCAACCCGGCCTTGAGCAGCGGCTGCATGGCGGCGATCATCTGCTCGTCGACCCCGCCGGGCTGGGCCATCGCCACCAGCACGCTGCGGTTGGTGTTCACCGCCAACGTCGCCGTGCACGCCATCTCCTGGCCGCTCAGCTCGCAGTACACCCAGGCGGAGTGCCCCTCGACGACGACCTCGCGCCCCCGTTCCTGCCGCTCCCGCACCTGCTCGTACCTCTGGTAGAGCGCGGCGACGACGGTGCGGCCGGCGGGCGTGCCGTCGTCCAGGACGTACTGGCACGACTCCTGGATCACGTCGTCCTTGCGCGCCGGCTCCTTCTTGAACGGCCCGATGGGCTTCAGGTCGTCGGCGGTGAGCAGCGAGCACGGCTCGACGCCGACGACGGTGCGCGGCCGGGCGATCCTCGGCGCGGCGTCCCCGGCGGGGGCGCTGGTCGCGGGGGACGACGAGGGCGTGACGTCGGCCGCCGGCAGCGCGTCGCCGTTGACGGTGTAGCTGCACCCGGCCGTGAGGAGCAGGGCGAGGGCCATCGCGGGCACCGAGCGGGAGCTGGTCACGTCGGGCAACGGTAGTGGGTGTGATCTGCGCACGTCCGGCGGTTGGTGGCACGCCGCCCGGGCCGCCTAGGCTCGTGCCGTGACCACTGAAGCGCCCACCCGAACCCAGCGCACGGGCCTGGTCCCCCTGCTCGCCATCGGCGCCACGACGGCCGCGCTGGTCGCGGCGGGCCTGCTGGCGGTCACCGGCGACGACCGGCCGGGTCTGATCGTCGTGCGCGTGCTCACCGAGTCGGCGGCGGTCGTGACGATCGGTTCGCTGCTGCTCGCGGCGTTCCTCGTGCCGCCGCAGCGCAGCGGCACGCTCGCCGCCGACGGCTACGCGGCCCTGCGCACGGCGGCCTGGGCGGCCCTGGCGTGGACGGCGGGCGCGGTGGCGTCGGTGCCGTACACGGTGGCCGACGCGCTCGGCCAGCCCGTGTCGGTGCTGCTGGAACCGGCCGTGCTGTTCCAGGTCGCGGGCCTGGTGGAGCAGGCGAAGGCGTGGATGATCACCGCCGTGCTGGTGGCGCTGCTCGCCCTCGGCTGCCGCCTGGTGCTGTCGTGGGGCTGGACGACGGCGCTGTTCTTCCTGTCGGTGTTCGCGCTGGTCCCGGTCGCGGTGACGGGGCACTCGTCGGGCGGCGGCTCGCACGACGTGGCCACGAACAGCCTGCTGTACCACCTGATCGCGGCGGCGCTGTGGGTTGGCGGGCTGGTCGCGCTGCTCGCGCACGGCCGCCGCGGCGGCGACCACCTGGGGCTGGCCACGTCCCGGTTCTCGAAGCTCGCCCTGGTGTGCTGGGTCGTGATGGCCGTCTCCGGCGTGGTCAACGCCTACGTGCGGCTGCCGCTGGACCAGCTGTTCGGCAGCGACTACGGCCTGCTGGTGCTGGGCAAGACGGCGGCGCTGGTGGTGCTCGGCGTGGTCGGCTACCTCCAGCGCGAGAAGGGCGTGAAGCAGGTCGTCGCCACCGGCTCCGGGCGCGCGCTGCTGAGGCTGGCGGGCGTCGAGGTGCTGCTGATGTTCCTCACGCTCGGCCTGGCCGCGGCGCTGAGCCGCACGCCCCCGCCGGTCGAGGGCCGGGTGCTGCCCAGCTCGGTGGAGCTGAAGATCGGCTACGACCTGTTCGGCGCGCCCACCGCGTCCCGCCTGCTGTTCGACTGGCGGTTCGACCTGGTCTTCGGCACGCTCTTCCTGGCGCTGGCGGTGGTCTACCTGCTGGGCGTGCGGAAGCTGCGCAGGCGCGGTGACGCGTGGCCGGTGGGCCGCACGGTCGCCTGGGTCGCGGGCTGCCTGACCGTGGTGTTCGCCACGTCGTCGGGCCTGGGCCGGTACGCGCCCGCCATGTTCAGCATCCACATGGAAGCGCACATGCTGCTGTCCATGCTGGCGCCGATCCTGCTGGTGCTGGGCGGCCCGGTGACGCTGGCGCTGCGCGCGCTGCCTGCCGCGGGCAAGGACAACCCGCCGGGGGCGCGCGAGTGGCTGCTGGCGTTCACGCACTCGCCGGTGGCGAAGGTGCTGACCAACCCGTTCGTGGCGTTGGCGCTGTTCGTGGGCTCGTTCTACGGCCTGTACTTCTCGGGCCTGTTCGACGCGGCGCTGGACTACCACTGGGCGCACCTGGCGATGAACGCCCACTTCATCCTGGTCGGCTACGTCTTCTACTGGCCGGTGATCGGCATCGACCCGTCGCCGAACCGGCTGCCCCCGCTGGGCCGGCTGGGGCTGCTGTTCGCCTCGATCCCGTTCCACGCGTTCTTCGGCATCGTGCTGATGAGCTCGCAGACGGTGATCGGCGAGGACTTCTACCGCTCGCTGGCCCTGCCGTGGGTGTCCTCGCAGCTGGAGGACCAGCGGCTGGGCGGCGGCATCGCGTGGGCGGCGGGCGAGCTGCCGCTGATCGTGGTGATGGTGGCGCTGCTCGTGCAGTGGGCCCGGTCGGACGGCCGCGAGGCCCGCCGGTCGGACCGGCGGGCGGACGCGGACGGTGACGCGGACCTCGCCGCGTACAACGCGATGCTGCGCAAGATGTCCGGGAAGGACGACTAGAGGGGCCTCCGGAAGCCCTTCACGGTCACCGCCCAGCCCGCCGCGGCCAGGGCGGCGGTGGTGACGAGCGCGCCCACCACCCCGGTCACCGGGTGCGCGAGGGCCAGCGCGCGGGCCGCGTCGACCGCGCCGGTCAGCGGGTTGACGCCCGCGACCGCCTGCAACCAGCCCGGCAGGCCGCTGATCGGCACGTACGCGCTGGACGCGAACATCAGCGGGAACATCGCCAGGAAGCCGACGGTCTGCATCAGCTCGGCGTTGCGCAGCCACGCGGCGATGGCCAGGAAGACCCAGCCCAGGCCCCAGCCGACGGCCAGCGACAGCGCCAGCGCGCCGAGGACGCCCGGCGCGCCGCCCGCGGGGGAGAAGCCGAAGACCAGCACCGCGAACAGCGTCATCAGCACCAGTTGCGCGGCCGTGCGGACGAGGTCGGACAGGCTGCGCGCGACGAGCACGGAACCGGGGTTGATCGGCAGCGACCGGAACCGGGCCAGCACGCCGTTCTTCATGTCCGTGACGAGGCCCACCCCGGCCTGGAGCGCGGACTGCATGGCCGTGTTGACCAGGATCGCGGGCATCAGGAAGTCGATGTAGGGCACGCCCGGCGGGAAGCCCGGCGTGGCCGCGATGCTCGCGAAGATCTGGCTGAACAGGGTGAGCATGATCAGCGGTTGCAGGACGCTGAACACGATCATCCGCGGGTCGCCGACGAGGGCGCGCAGCGATCGCCGCGTCAGCACGAGCACCTGCGTGCCGAAGCCGGTGCCGCGCCAGCGGGTGTCCGGTGCGGCGAGGGGGGCGGTCATGTCGGGGTGCTCCTGTTCAGGCCGCGTGCTGCGCGAGGGTGAGGTAGACGTCGTCGAGGGTCGGTTCGCCCAGCGCCAGCTCGGTGGCCTCCAGGCCGACCTCGTCCAGGGCGCGGACCACGGTGGCGATCTCGCGCGACGACGTGACGGGCGCGGTCAGCGTGTCCCGGGCGGGCACGGGCTGGAGCCCGGCGCGTTCGAGGGCCAGCGCGGCCCGCGGCACGTCACCGGCGTCGCCGAGGGTGACCGTGACGGTGCGCCGGCCGACCTGGGCCTTCAGCTCGGCGCTGGTGCCGGAGGCGACGACCCGGCCCCGCGCGAGCACGGTGATCGAGTCGGCGAGCCGGTCGGCCTCGTCCAGGTACTGGGTGGTCAGCAGCACGGTCGTGCCGTCGGTGACCAGGCCCTCGACGATCTCCCACAGGCCCAGGCGGGCGGCCGGGTCGAGGCCGGTGCGGTTCGTCGAGGAAGATCACCTCTGGGTGGCCGACGAGGCTCGCGGCCAGGTCGAGGCGCCGCCGCATACCGCCGGAGTAGGTGCGCGCCGGGCGCTTCGCCGCGTCCCCGAGGCCGAACAGCTCCAGCAGCTCGGCGCCGCGCGCCTTCGCCTCCCGGGTGCGCGCGCCGAGCAGCCGGGCGATCAGCACGAGATTGTCCAGGCCGGTCAGCTGCTCGTCCACGGCGGCGAACTGGCCGGTCAGGCCGATGCGCCTGCGCACCTGGTGGCCCTGCCCGACCACGTCGAACCCGGCCACGCGCGCCCGGCCGGAGTCCGGCGGCAGCAGCGTCGTGAGCACGTTGACCAGGGTGGTCTTGCCCGCGCCGTTGTGGCCGAGCAGGCCGAGCACGGTGCCCCTCGGCACGGCGACGCTCACCCCGTCGAGCGCCTTCTGCGCCCCGAACGCCTTGCCGACGTCGGTGGCCTCGATCATCAGGTCGTCCACTGGTCTCCCCTCAGTACGCCGTGCAGGAACACCTCGACCAGCTGGTCGACCTCGGCGGTGGAGTCGCCGAACCCCCGGCCCTGCATGCGGTTGGTGAACACGAGCCCGAGCAGCAGGCGCGCGGCGAGGTCCGCGTCGACGCGGAGCCGGGCGGCGTCCGGGCCGAACAGCGAGGCGACGCGGCCGGAGATGCGCTGCATCTCGACCGGCGGCCCTTTGTGCTCGCCCTCCTCGGCGTGCGGGTCGTAGCCCGACTCGCGCAGCACGCTGCCGAGCGACCACATCCGGTCCAGGTAGCCGGAGACGGCGCCGATCGCCCCGGCCAGGCGTTCGGCGAGGGTGTCGGCCGCCCCCGCCCGGTCGATCAGCTCCAGCTCGGCGTCGACCGCGAGCACGGACCGCACGCACGCGCGGACGAGTTCCCGCTTGTCCTTGAAAGCCCGGAAGACGGTGCCCTCCGCGATGCCGGCGGCCTGGGCGATCTGGCTGGTCGTGACGTTGGCGCCGTGCACGAACAGCAGCGGGACGGTGGCCCGCACGATCGCCTCGCGGCGGTCCTCCGGGCTCATCGCGGGTGCTCGCCTGCGGCGTCGGGTGGTGTCCTCGGACATGCCACGAGCGTATGAGTGAGTCCTCACTCATGTCAACGAGTGAGCGCTCACTCATGAGTTGCCCACAACCTCGCGAGTTGTCCACAGTTCGCGATCCCGCCCTGTCGCCACCCCCGCCACCGGCGGCAACCTGGACCCCGAGCGACCACCACCGAGGAGGGGCCATGGCCTACAACGAGACGCGCGTCACCATCTGCGGCACCGTGGCGAGCACCGTCACCCGCACCAAGGTCGGCACCGGCTGCAGCAAGACGGTGTTCCGGCTGTTCACCACCGAACGCCGCTGGCAGGGCGAGGAGCGGGCCTGGGTCGACGGCGACCAGATGTTCCTGTCGGTCACCTGCTGGCGGGCGCTGGCCGACAACGTGCACGCCTCGCTGACCAGGGGCGACCCGGTGGTGGTCAGCGGCCGGATGACCATCAAGGAACTGGAGTACGAGGGCGCGCTGCGCCAGGTGCTCGACGTCGAGGCCGGCGCGGTCGGCCCCAACCTCGCCCTGTGCACGGCCGTCGTCACCCGGACCCGGCGGACACCCGAAGTCGTCGAGGCACGGGCCGCGCCGGAGCCGGAACGGGTGCCGGCGGCGGCGGTCGAGCAGCTCGTGCTGCCCAGCGCCCGCACGTCGCCCGAGGTGGAGACCGTCCGCGAGGGTGAACCGGCGCTGGTTCGGGCGGGTGAGGACGCGCGTCCGAAGGAGGTCGCCGAGGTGCCATTCTGAACCAATCGGGCCACGAAGCCTTCCCACGACCCGATCGCGGCGGAGAATGCCCGGGCAGTCGTCGCCGTTGCGAGCGTGGAGGGGGGAGGTCGTGGGGTCGGCGCCACGGGCGGACCCGCACGCAGGCATCGGGGGTTGACACCGCTACGAGTTCGCGCATCCGGCAGGACGTGCTGGTCGCAGGGTTGTGCCTGTGCGGCCGGAAGGCCGTGTGACAGGTGTGGGTGACCCACGTTCGCGCTAACTCTGCGTTGTCGCCCCGTCCGTTGCCGGCGTCCGAGGTTCGGGCCCGATCGGCACCGCTCTACGATCGCGGGCATGGCCGAGTTCATCTACACCATGAAGAAGGTGCGCAAGGCGCACGGGGACAAGGTCATCCTCGATGACGTCACGATCATGTTCTACCCCGGTGCGAAGATCGGCTTGGTCGGCCCGAACGGCGCCGGCAAGTCGAGCGTGCTGAAGATCATGGCCGGCCTGGACACACCGGGCAACGGCGAGGCCTACCTGTCGCCGGGGTACTCGGTGGGCATCCTCCAGCAGGAGCCGCCGCTCAACGAGGAGAAGAGCGTCCTGGGCAACGTCCAGGAGGGCCTGGGCGAGATCAAGGTCAAGCTCGACCGCTACAACGAGATCGCCGAGAAGATGGCCGTCGACTACTCCGACGAGCTGATGGAGGAGATGGGGCAGCTCCAGGAGGAGCTGGACCACGCGGACGCGTGGGACCTCGACTCCCAGCTGGAGCAGGCGATGGACGCCCTGCGCTGCCCGCCGCCCGACGCCGACGTGAAGGTGCTGTCGGGTGGTGAGCGCCGCCGGGTGGCGCTGTGCAAGCTGCTGCTGAGCAAGCCCGACCTGCTGCTGCTCGACGAGCCCACCAACCACCTGGACGCGGAGAGCGTCCTGTGGCTGGAGCAGCACCTCGCGCAGTACCAGGGCGCCGTCCTGGCGGTCACCCACGACCGGTACTTCCTCGACAACCTGTCCCAGTGGATCCTGGAGCTCGAACGAGGTCGGGCCCACGTCTACGAGGGCAACTACTCCACCTACCTGGAGAAGAAGGCCGAGCGCCTGGCGGTCCAGGGCAAGAAGGACCAGAAGCTCCAGAAGCGGCTCAAGGACGAGCTGGACTGGGTCCGGTCGGGCGCCAAGGCCCGCCAGGCCAAGTCCAAGGCTCGCCTCGGCCGCTACGAGGAGATGGCCGCGGAGGCGGAGAAGACCCGCAAGCTCGACTTCGAGGAGATCCAGATCCCGCCGGGCCCGCGTCTGGGCAGCGTCGTGGTCGAGGTCGACAACCTCAAGAAGGGCTTCGGCGACCGGGTGCTGATCGACGGCCTGTCGTTCAGCCTCCCGCGCAACGGCATCGTCGGCGTGATCGGTCCGAACGGCGTGGGCAAGACGACGCTGTTCAAGACCATCGTGGGGCTGGAGCAGCCCGACTCCGGCGAGGTCAAGGTCGGCGAGACGGTGAAGCTCTCCTACGTCGACCAGAACCGCGGCGGTCTCGACCCGAAGAAGAACGTGTGGGAGGTGGTCTCGGACGGTCTCGACTACATCCACGTCGGCAGCGTCGAGATGCCTTCGCGGGCGTACGTCAGCGCGTTCGGCTTCAAGGGCCCTGACCAGCAGAAGCCGGCGGGCGTGCTCTCCGGTGGCGAGCGCAACCGGCTCAACCTGGCGCTGACCCTCAAGCAGGGCGGCAACCTGATCCTGCTCGACGAGCCGACGAACGACCTGGACGTCGAGACCCTGGGGTCGCTGGAGAACGCGCTGGAGCAGTTCCCCGGCTGCGCCGTGGTCATCTCGCACGACCGGTGGTTCCTCGACCGCGTCGCCACGCACATCCTCGCGTGGGAGGGCACGGACGAGAACCCGTCGAGCTGGTACTGGTTCGAGGGCAACTTCGAGGGCTACGAGAAGAACAAGGTCGAGCGCCTCGGCGCGGAGGCGGCCAGGCCGCACCGCGTGACCTACCGCAAGCTCACACGGGACTGAGAGCCGGGTCGACATCGTGGCGGCGAGGGGCGAGGCGCGGGCGGACGTCGAGGTGAGCACGCTGGTCGTGCCCGCCTGGCAACTGCGTTGGCGGGCACCGGAGCTCGCTCTGGTGCTGGGCGAACGCGCCGTCGCCCTCGCCTCCACCCGGCGCGACGAGGTCGACCGGTTGCGCGCGGAGGCCCTCGTGGTCTTCGCGAGCAACCGCATGGGCCGCGGCGTGAAGACCGCCGACCGGGCGCTCGACGCCCTGAAGGCGGCCGAGGTCGCGGCCCAGCACGAGACGGCTTGGCGGCTGCGGGTCGAGCTGGCCGACAGCGCCAGGTCGGTCGGCGCGCCGCTGACCGGTTTCGCGGCCGTGCGCCCCGTCCTGGAGGCGGACGGCGTGCCGCCGGCCCTGCGCGCCGGCGCGCTGGTGCAGGCCGCCGAGTGCCTGGTCTCGGTCGGCCGGGGCCCGGCACTCGCCCAGGCCCTGGACGAGGCGGACCGCCTCTACCAGGCCGACCCGGCGCTCGACCACGACACGACCCTGCTGCACCGCGGCCTGCTCCGGGCCGCTGGGGCGGGCCAGTACCGACGCTGGGGCGACCTGGCGGCGGCCGTCGACGCGTGCCGCGAGGGCCTGTCCCACCTCGACCGGCTCCAGGACCCCGAGTCCGACAACGGCCAGGTGCGGGGCAGGCTCAGCGTGGAGCTGGTCTGCGCCCTGCTCGACTCGGGCAAGCCGGGCGAGGCGTCCGAGGTCGGCACCCCGCTGCTGGAACGCCCGGTGCGCGCCCCGTCGGCGGCCACCACGGGTTGGCTGCGGCTGGCCCTGGCGACCAGGGTCCACCTGCCCGCGGGCCGGGTCGACCAGGCCCGCGACCTGCTCCGCGACGCGGCCGACAGCGCCGAACGCCACCAGCTCGACACGCTGCTCGCGGAGAGCCTGCTCGCGCTGGCCCACGTCCACGAGGTCGCGGGCAACCTGCCCGAGGCCCTGGTCGACCTGCGGTCCGCGCACGCCGCCGAACGCCGGCGCGCCCGGGCCGTCTACGCCGTGCGGGCCAGGCTCGCCGCCGAGTTCTCGGGCGTCCACCGCCACCCGGTCGGCGGGCTGCACGACGACCTGACCGCCCTCCTCAGCGCCGGCAGCACCGCGGTCGCGCCCCCCACGCCCCCGGCGGACCCCGCCCTGACCCCGGAGGCCAGGCAGCAGCTGCGCCAGTGGCGGCCGGTCCAGGTGCACCGCAACGAGGGAATGCGCGCGAAGCGCTCCCGCCGTGCCGCGGAAGACATGACGGTGGACGGCATCTCCGCCGCGAGGGCCCACGCCGCGGACCGCTGGCGCCTGGTCCAGCCGTTCGGCACGGACGAGCCCGACGACGCTCAGCTCCCGACCGATCCGCCCCCCGCCACCCCCACCGCCGCCACCCCGACCTCCACCGCGCAGACCCTCACCGCCCCGACCTCCACCGCGCAGACCCCCACGGGACAGACCTCCACGGGACAGACCTCCACGGGGCAGTCGCCGGTCGAGCAGTCGGCCGCAGCGCTCCCACCGGCCGCGCCGGTCCCGCCGGCCCCACCGCCGACTTCGAGTCCGGCCTCGGGTCCGCCCGCCGCAGGTCTGCCTGCCGCAGGTCCACCCACCGCAGGTCGCCGACGAGCGCCGGACCCACCCCCGCAGACGACGCAGGGCCGCCCCGAACACGCCAGAAGCGGCCAAGCGAGGCCCACCGCACCAACCGCCCTCTCCCAACCCCCCACCCCTCCAGGCGGCTTGGCACAAGGCCCCACCACTCCCAGCGGCACCCGGTTCCCGGGCACCGCCCTGCCCGGAACGCCCCTGCCCGGAACGCCCCTGCCCGGAACGCTCCCGGCCCCGGCCCGGCACACCTCCGCGACACCCGGTGTGCCCGTGAACCCGGGCGCTCCGGTCTTCCCCGCTCCGCCGACCGGTGCCGAGTCGCCCCGGTTCCCGGACGCGCCTGAAGTGCCGCCCAGCCTCAACTCCTCCGCACCCGCACCCGCACCCGCACCCGCACCGGCGACCGGCCCGACGCCTGCGCCCACGACCACCGGCCCTGTCGCGCCCCCGCCCCCCGCTGCCGGTGAGGGCGTCGCCCAGGCTGCGGCGGAGCCGTACCCGACCGCGTTGAACACGCACGCGGCCCAGCACCGGGCCCCGGGCCAGGCCATCCCGCCGCAGCCGGTGGTGGGGGAGCGGCCCGTCGACCAGGCGGGACCGTCCATGTCCGGCGGTCTCGGCTTCGGCACGGGGATCGGTCGCCCGCACGTCGGACCGGACTCGGTGGTCGAGGCGACCGTGTTGATCCCGCGCATCCCGGCCGAGTCCCCGCATCCCGCGCAAGCCGAGCCCATGCAAGCCGAGCCCATGCAAGCCGAGGCCGGGCAAGCCGAGGCCGGGCAGGAGGGCCCCGCGCAGCCGGAGGGCGTGCGGACCGGGGAAGCGGACGCCGTGGAGGCGGAGCCGGTCCGGTCGGGGTCCGGTGATCCCCTCGCGGCGGAAGGGGCCGGCGAGGGGGAGCGCAGCGTGCCCGCCGCCGGGTTGATCGCCGCTGCCGGTGCCGTGCGCAGTGGCCGGCGGAGGGCTGCCCGGGAGACCACCGAGGAGGAGAGCGAGCAGGACGGTGGGGAGTCGAGCGTGCTCGACAACCTCAAGGCCGCCGGGTTGCTCGACCCGCAGCGCGCCGGTGGCCGCCGGCGTGCTCCCGAGGCTGAGGCTGAGACCGGGGCGGCTGAAGCTCTGGCCGGAGGGGAAAACCCCGCCCAGGCTGATGATGAGCCTGCGGCTGCCGAGGTCGGGAGCCCGGCTGTCGAGGGCGAGACCGTGAAGTGGAAGGTCGAGGCCCCCGCCCGGCTGCGGGCGGAGGAGCCGGGCGACGACGTCGACATGTTCGACTCGCCGACGATGGTCCAGCCCGCCATCCGGGATGACGTTCCGCCTGTCGGACTCGGTGCCGCATTTGTGAAGGGTCCGGTCATCCCCACCGCGCGGGTGCCCGAACCGCCTGATTTCCCGGTGCCGGCGGCGGACGGGTTCCCATTCCCGCCGCTCACCGCCGACCCGTCTCGGGATGGCGCCGCGGCGACGCCCGCCCCTGGGACCTCCGAACCATTCACGGCGAGTGGTGGAAATCACTCCGCCGCGCCGCGGGATTCGTGGCACGACGCGGTGGAGACCGCCGACGTGGTGCCCGACGAGCAGGTCCGGGCGGAGGCCGGGGTGGACACCGCGACGGACGCCTGGGTGGATGCCGTGGTGGAGGTGGAGCAGCGAGGTGCCGCCCGCGCCGACGTGTCGGTTCGGCGGACCGCGCCCTTCCGCGAGGAGGAGCCCGAGCCGGAGCCGTTCGTGCCCCGGCCGTCCCAGCCGCAGCCGGCGCAGCCGGCCGAGGAGCCCGAGCCGCCCCTGCCGCCCGTGCCGGAGCCGGACACGACGCCGTCCGTCCCCGAGCCCAGCCAGGTGCCGCCGGTGCCCGAGCCCGACCAGGTGCCGCCGGTACCGGTGCCGGACCCCGTGCCCTCCGCCCCGCCCGCCCCGCCCGCCAAGCCGTCGCCGTCCGGGTTCCTGGGTGCCGCCGACGTGGAGGCCGAGGAGCCCGAGCAGCCGTTCGTCACGTCCGTCGTGGTCGGCGGTCGCACGATCGAACTGCCCGCCGTGGTCGAGCCGCCGGTGCTGGACTCGCCCAGCGCCACCCGCGCCGCGCGCCGGCCCAAGAGCGACCTCAGCCTCGCGGAGCTGCTGGCCGAGGCGCTGGTGGCCTACGAGGACGCCCGGCGCGAGGGCGACGGGTTCCCGGACGACGACCTGCCGGACGAGGACGGGGACGGGACCGGGGACGGGATCGAGGCCGAGGACGACATCGCGCCGATCGGTGCCGTGACCGGCCCGGCGGGACCGGGTCCGACAGCACCGGGTCCGACAGCACCGGGGTCGGGTCCGGTGGGGGGCGGGTCGGTCGAGCCCGTCCCGGACAACGAGACGACCGTGCCCATCCGCCGCGTGGACACACCCCGGTTCGGCAGCTGGACGCTTCCCGAATCCTGAAATGATTTGAGGTTCTAATAAGGTTTCCCGCCGGTAACAAAGCAGGAAATACACCGTGCTGTGGCGAATTTTCCACTTTCGCGCAAGTGGTTCGATTCAGTGCGAGGGTTGCGGTTAACGGGTTCGCGCGCGTCTGGTTAAGTGGTGCGCGGACCCGGTACACAGAGGTACCGGATAGCGTGGAGTCGCCTGAACATGACCTCGACTGGAGTCCCGTCCCGATCCGAGCACGCCACCGGCAACGGCGCCGTGGCCCGCACGGCCAGTCCCGAACAGGCTCGTGATGAATTGATCGAACGGGCCGCCGCCAACGCCCCCGAGCTCGCCGACCTGATCCGCCTGTACTACCGGCACGTCCCGGCCGAGGAGGTCATCGACGACGACCCGGTCGACCTGGTGGGCGCGGTGCGCTCGAACTACCAGCTCGCCGAGAACCGGGTGCCCGGGCGTCCTGTCGTGCGGATCATCAACCCGACGCGCGTGCACGACGGCTGGGCCTGCCCCGCCACGGTCGTGCAGGTCGTCACCGACGACATGCCCTACCTGGTCGACTCGGTGGCCTCCGAGCTGACCCGCGGCGGCGTGCAGGTGCAGCGGGTCGTGCACCCCATCGTGGTGGTGCGCCGCGACCCGGTCACGGGGGCTCTCCAGGAGGTCCTGCCCACCGCCGACCCGGCCCAGCCGCCCACCGACGCGCTGGCCGAGTCGTGGATGTACGTCGAGGTCGACCTGCTCACCGACCCGGATCGGGCGCGCGAGCTGGAGACCAAGCTGCACACCGTCCTGAACGACGTGCGCGAGGTCGTCGAGGACACCGACAAGATGACCGGCACCGCGCTCCAGCTCGCCGACCAGCTGGAGGGCGACCCGCCGCCGCTGGCGAAGCACGAGGTCCAGGACGGCGCGAACCTGCTGCGCTGGCTGGCCGACGACCACTTCACGTTCCTCGGCTACCGCCGGTACGAGCTGGTCCGCGACGACCCGGCCACCGGGGGCGAGCCGGCGCTGCGCGCGGTCCTGGCCAGCGGCCTGGGGGTGCTCAGGCAGGACAGCCTCGCGGCGCGCAGCCTCACCGCCGGCCCCGACGCGGGCGCGCAGGCGCTGTCACCCGAACTGCTGGTCCTGACCCAGGCCAGCGCCCAGTCGAGCGTCCACCGCTCGGTCTACCCGTATTACGTCGGTGTGAAGACCTTCGACGCCGACGGCAACGTGACCGGCGAGCACCGGTTCCTCGGGGTCTTCTCCACCACCGCCCTGCACGAGGACGTGCTGGACATCCCGGCCATCGAGCGCCGGGTGCGCGACGTCATCCACCGCGCCGGCTTCCCGCTGCACTCCTACTCGGGGCAGCGGATGCTGGAGGTGATCCAGAACTACCCGCGCACCGAGCTGTTCTCGGTCGACACGGACACGCTCTACCAGACCGTCACGGGTGTCATCGCGCTCGCCGAGCGCCGCAGGCTGCGGCTGTTCCTGCGCCGCGACCCGTACGGCCGCTTCTACTCGTGCCTGGTCTACCTGCCGCGCGACCGCTACACCACGACGTCGCGCCTGGCCATGCAGGAAGTGCTGATCGACCAGCTGGACGGCCTGAACCTGGAGTACAGCGCCCGCGTCGGCGAGTCGGCGCTGGCCCGCGTGCACTTCACCGTGCACACCGACCCCAAGAGCCAGGCCGAGCCGGACACCGCGTACATCCAGCAGTTGCTGGCGGAGGCGGTGCGCTCCTGGGACGACCGCATGGTCGAGGCCGTGCTGGAGGACCAGGGGCAGGGGCTGGGCGCCGAGTCGTCGTCGGAGCAGGGCCAGCGGTTCGCCGCGGCCTTCCCGGAGGCGTACAAGGAGGACTTCACCGCGGCCGAGGGCCTGGCGGACTTCCGGCGCATCGAGGCGCTGCGGCCCGGCGACCTGGACATGGTGTTCTACGTGCCGCGCGCCGCCGAGGCCGGTGAGCGGCGGTTCAAGCTGTTCCTGGTCGGCGCCCGGGTCACGCTGTCCGACGTGCTGCCGATGCTCCAGCGCATGGGGGTGGTCGTCGTCGACGAACGCCCCTACCAGCTGGCCCGCGAGGACGGCGCGGAGTGCTGGATCTACGACTTCGGCCTGCGCATCGACCAGGGCGTGCTGGACAAGGTCTCCGGTGACGACCTGGAGTCGGTGCAGACCCGGTTCCAGGAGGCGTTCGCCGCCGCCTGGCGGGGCGAGGCCGAGGTCGACGGCTTCAACACGCTCGTGCTGAAGGCCGGCGTCACGTGGCAGCAGGCCGCGATGCTGCGCGCCTACGCCAAGTACCTGCGCCAGGCGGGCACCCCGTACAGCCAGGACTACATCGAGGACGCCGTCCTCGCGCACACCGACGTGGCGAAGGCCCTGGTGGAGCTGTTCGAGGCCCGGTTCGACCCGAGCCTGACCGAGGAGCAGCGCGGCAGCCGCACCGAGAACCTGGCGTCGGGGATCACGGCCCTCATCGACGACGTGACGAGCCTGGACGCCGACCGCATCCTGCGCAGCCTGCTCACCCTGGTGCAGGCGACGCTGCGCACGAACTACTTCGTGCGCGACGAGCGGGGCGACCCGCGCGCCTACCTGGCCGTGAAGCTGGACCCGCGCGCCATCCCGGACCTGCCGCAGCCGCGCCCCCGCTTCGAGATCTTCGTGTACTCGCCGCGGGTCGAGGGCGTGCACCTGCGGTTCGGGCCGGTGGCCCGCGGCGGGCTGCGCTGGTCCGACCGGCGCGAGGACTTCCGCACCGAGGTGCTGGGCCTGGTCAAGGCGCAGGCGGTGAAGAACGCGGTGATCGTGCCGGTCGGCGCGAAGGGCGGCTTCGTGGTGAAGAAGCCGCCGGCTCCCACCGGTGACCAGGGGCTGGACCGCGAGGCGTTCCTGGCCGAGGGCATCGCCTGCTACCGCATGTTCATCTCCGGCCTGCTGGACCTGACCGACAACCTCAGCTCGGGCACGGTCGTCCCGGCGCCGCAGGTGGTGCGGCACGACGGCGACGACACCTACCTGGTGGTGGCCGCCGACAAGGGCACGGCGTCGTTCTCCGACATCGCCAACGAGGTGTCGGCGTCCTACGGCTTCTGGCTGGGCGACGCGTTCGCCTCCGGCGGCTCGGTCGGCTACGACCACAAGGCCATGGGCATCACCGCCAAGGGCGCGTGGGAGAGCGTGAAGCGGCACTTCCGCGAGCTGGGCCTGGACACCCAGACCCAGGAGTTCACCGTCGTCGGCGTCGGCGACATGTCCGGCGACGTGTTCGGCAACGGGATGCTGCTGTCCGAGCACATCCGGCTCGTCGCGGCGTTCGACCACCGGCACGTGTTCATCGACCCGGACCCGGTGGCGGAGATGTCGTACGCCGAGCGCAAGCGGCTGTTCGAGCTGCCGCGCTCGTCGTGGGACGACTACGACCGCTCGCTGATCAGCGAGGGCGGCGGCGTGTGGCCGCGCACCGCGAAGTCCATCCCGGTCAGCGAGCGGGCGCGGGTGGCCCTGGTGCTGCCCGAGGGCGTCACGAAGCTGTCCCCGCCGGAGCTGATGAAGGCCATCCTGGTCGCCCCGGTGGACCTGCTGTGGAACGGCGGCATCGGCACCTACGTGAAGGCGGGCGTCGAGTCGCACGCCGAGGTCGGCGACAAGGCCAACGACGCGATCCGCGTCAACGGCGCCGACCTGCGGGTGAAGGTCGTCGGCGAGGGCGGCAACCTGGGCCTGACCCAGCGGGGCCGCATCGAGTTCGCCCGCGTCGGCGGGCGCGACGGCAAGGGCGGCAAGGTCAACACCGACGCCCTGGACAACTCGGCGGGCGTGGACTGCTCCGACCACGAGGTCAACATCAAGATCCTGCTCGACGAGCTGGTGCGCGACGGCAGGCTGGAGCAGGGGCAGCGCAACGAGCTGCTGGGCCAGATGACCGACGAGGTCGGCGAGCTGGTCCTGCGGGACAACTACTCGCAGAACTTCGTGCTGGGCGTGTCCCGGGCGCACGCCGCGCCGATGCTGCCGGTGCACGCGCGGCTCGTCGCGGACCTCGAACAGCGGGGCGCGCTGGACCGGACCCTCGAAGCGCTGCCCAGCGCGGCGGAGTTCAAGGCGCTGGAGAAGGCGGGCCAGGGCCTGACCTCGCCGGAGCTGGCCACGCTGCTCGCGCACGTGAAGCTGGCCCTGAAGGAGGAGGTGCTCGCGAGCGACCTGCCGACGGTGGACGTGCTGGCCCGCAAGCTGCCCGACTACTTCCCGAGCGAGCTGCGCGAGCGGTTCGGCGACGCCGTCGCCGGGCACCCGCTGTCCCGCGAGATCATCACGACGGTGCTGGTCAACGAGGTCGTCGACGGCGGCGGGGTGTCCTACCCCTTCCGGTTGGCCGAGGAGCTCAGCGCGTCGGCGACGGACGCGGTGCGCGCCTACGCCGTGGTGACGGCGATCTTCGACCTGCCGTCGCTGTGGCGGGAGGTCCGCGCGCTGGACACCGCGATCCCCACGCACGTCCAGGACGAGATGGTGCTGGAGACGCGCCGCCTGCTGGACCGGGCGTCGCGGTGGCTGCTCACCAACCGCCCGCAGCCGCTGGCGGTGGGCTCCACGATCGCCCGCTTCCAGCCGGTGGTGGCCGCGCTGGCGCCGCGCGTGCCGGACCTGCTCCAGGGCCACGAGCGCGAGTCGCTGCTGGAGCGGGTCGAACGGCTGGTGGCGCACGGCGTGCCCGACGACCTGGCCCGCCGGGTCGCCTCGCTGCTGTTCACCTACGGCCTGCTCGACGTGACCGAGGTGGCGGAGCTGGCCGAGCGCGAGGAGCGCGAGGAGGGCCGGGCGGCCGGTCAGGAGCGGACGCACGAGGAGACGGCCGAGCTGTACTTCGCGCTGTCGGACCACCTCGACGTCGACCGGATGCTCAGCTCGGTGTCCGGCCTGGAGCGCATCAACCGCTGGCACGCCCTGGCGCGGCTGGCGCTGCGGGACGACTTCTACTCGTCGCTGCGCGCGATCACGATCGACGTGCTGCGGTCGGGCGACCCGGGTGACAGCCCGGCGGGGAAGATCGCCGAGTGGGAGCAGGCCAACTCGTCGCGCCTGGGCCGGGCGCGCGCCGCGCTGGACGAGATCAACCGGGTCAACCGGCTCGACCTGGCGACGCTGTCGGTGGCGGCCCGGCAGGTCCGCAGCATGATCCGCTAGTCCGGTGCCGGACGGGGGCGGGCCTCACCGGGGCCCGCCCCCTCCCGCGTCAGGCGCGCCAGGTGTCGTCGAGCGCGGCCGGGGCGGTCGCGGTGCGGTTCGCCCCCGACTCCCACGTCACGTTCCCGGCCCCGTCCTTGCGGACGTACTTGTACTGGAACGCGGTGCCGCTCGTGAGCTGGACGGTCGCCCGCCACGTCGGGTAGGCGGCCGACGACAGCGCCACCGCGTTCGCCGGGTTCCACGAGCCCAGGGACGGGTGGTCGCCGACCACGAAGACGTTCTGGCCCACCGAGGTCGTGGCGTTCACCGCGAACGACGTCGCGCCGGCCGGCGGGGGCGTGGTGCCGCGCGCGTTGACGTGGATCGCCAGCGCCTCACCCGCGCCGAGGGTGGCGGTGAACTGGCCGTTCGAGCCGACGGTGACGCCGGCGCAGCCCTCCTGCTGCACGTTGCAGTACGTGCCGGCGGGCAGGGACGTCTGGAAGGTGCGGGTCAGCGGCGAGGTCTCGCGGTTGATCGCGACGAAGCCCCTGGCTCCCCGGCCGAACGCGATGGCGTCACCGCCGTTGTCCCACCAGTTCACCACCGCCGTGCCGGCCACCGCGTTGCGGAACGGCACCATGTTCGCGATCTGCGTCCACCGGTGCTGGCACTTCCACCCGCTCGTGTAGCACTCGGAGCCGCCGGGCGGGCCGGCGTCGTGGTTGGTGAACTCGTAGCCGGAGTACACGTTCGGGGCACCGTAGGGCCAGGCGAGCATGAAGACGTTCGCCAGCGTGTAGGTGGACCCGTCCTTGTAGGTCAGGGTGGAGCCGTTGCGCTCGGTGTCCCAGTTGTCGACGAACGACCGCGCCTGGCCGCTGGGTAGGTAGCCCCAGGACTGGCCGAAGTTGCTCAGGTAGGCCAGGTTCTCGTTGGTGAAGACCCGCTTGACGTCGTAGGCGTAGCGGAACTCGTCCACGTCGCCCGAGCCGGTGTACTCGCCGGGCTGCACGGCCTCGCCCGCGCCGTAGATCACCTCGTGCACCCAGAACACGTTCGGGTTGCTGAGCCTGGACTTGATCGCCGACATGTCGGCCGCCGCGATGTGCTTGGCCGCGTCGACCCGGAACCCGTCGACGCCCATCGCGATCAGCCGGTTCAGGTACTCGGCGATCTTGCCGCGCACGTGGTCGCTGCCCGTGTTCAGGTCGGACAGGCCGACCAGTTCGCAGTTCTGCACGTTGTCGCGGTTGCGGTAGTCGGTGATGTGCGAGCGGCAGGAGTGGAAGTCCTGGTCGGAGTAGTGGCCGGGGTAGTTGTACTTCGAGTAGGACGAGCCACCGGTGCCGGTGCCGGCCCCCGCGCTCATGTGGTTGATCACCGCGTCCGCGATGACCTTCACACCGGCCGCGTGGCAGGTGTTCACCATGTTCCGGAACGCGGTCTCGTCACCGAGCCGCCCGGCGATGCGGTAGCTGACCGGCTGGTACGAGGTCCACCACTGCGACCCCTGGATGTGCTCGGTGGCGGGGGAGACCTCGACGAACCCGTAGCCCTTGGGGCCCAGGACGTTCGTGCACTCGGTGGCGACGCGGGAGAACGGCCACTGGAACAGGGTGGCGGTGACGTCCTTCGGACCCGGTGGGGCTGCAAAACTTTGCGGAGCCGACAGGAGGCTCAGCACGAGCACGAGCACGGCGAGCAGCGCTCGCCCGGTTGCGGAAACCACGGTGTCTCCTCGGTGGCAGGGATGTGCTCTAGGTCATACCAGCTGCCAGACTTGCTGAAAACACTTGCAAAGTATTTCATTGCCCTCCGGCCGAGGCCGAACCGATCCGGAAGGACCCCCCATGGCTCAGGACTGGTGGCGCGAGGCCGTCATCTACCAGGTCTACGTGCGCAGCTTCGCCGACTCGAACGGCGACGGCGTCGGCGACCTGCCCGGCATCCGCTCCCGGCTGCCCCACCTCGCCGACCTCGGCGTCGACGCGGTGTGGATCACGCCGTTCTACGCCTCCCCGATGGCGGACGGCGGCTACGACGTGGCGGACTACCGCGACGTCGACCCCTCGTTCGGCACCCTCGACGACGCCCGCGCGCTCGTCGCCGACGCGCACGACCTGGGCATCCGGGTGATCGTGGACCTCGTCCCCAACCACACCTCCGACCGGCACCGGTGGTTCCGCGAGGCCCTCGCCGCCGGCCCCGGCTCGCCCGAGCGCGCCCGCTACCACTTCCGCGACGGCCGCGGCGAGGACGGCGCGGCGCCGCCGAACGACTGGGAGTCCGTGTTCGGCGGCCCGGCGTGGACGCGGGTCCCCGACGGCCAGTGGTACCTGCACCTGTTCGCCCCCGAGCAGCCCGACCTGAACTGGGACCAGGCGGAGGTGCGCGACGAGTTCCTCGACGTGCTGCGGTTCTGGCTCGACCTCGGCGTGGACGGGTTCCGCATCGACGTCGCGCACGGCATGGTCAAGGCCGACGGCCTGCCCGACGTCGGCACCCCGAACCACCTCACGCTGCTGGGCACCGAGGCGCTGCCGTTCTTCGACCAGGACGGCGTGCACGAGATCTACCGCGACTGGCGCAAGGTGCTCGACTCCTACCCCGGCCGGCGGATCGGCGTGGCCGAGGCGTGGACGCCCACCCCCGAGCGCACCGCCCGCTACCTGCGCCCCGACGAGCTGCACCAGGCGTTCAACTTCCACTACCTGACCGCCGGGTGGGCCGCCGCCGACCTGCGGCAGGTCATCGACGACTCGCTGGCCGCGATGGCGCCGGTGGCCGCGCCGACGACGTGGGTGCTGTCCAACCACGACGTGCGGCGGCACGTCACCCGGTACGGGGGCGTGGCGCGGGCGCGGGCCGCCGCGCTGCTGATGCTGGCGCTGCCCGGCAGCGCGTACGTCTACCAGGGCGAGGAACTGGGCCTGCCGGAGGTGCTCGACCTGCCCGAGGAGGTCCTCCAGGACCCGGTGTGGGAGCGGTCCGGGCACACCGACCGGGGCCGCGACGGCTGCCGCGTTCCCATCCCGTGGACGCCCGACGGCCCGTCGTTCGGCTTCGGCGACGGCGGCTCGTGGCTGCCGCAGCCCGCGGACTGGGCGCGGCTGAGCGTGGCGTCCCAGACCGGCGACCCGAACTCGGTGCTGGAGCTGTACCGGTCCGCGCTCACGGCCCGGCGCGCCCACCCGGACCTCGGCGCGGGCTCCGAAGTGGAGTGGCTGGACACCCCGGAGGGCGTCCTGTCGTTCCGCCGCAACCGGTTCACGTGCGTGGTGAACACCGGCGCGGAGACCGTGCGGCTGCCCGCCGACGGCGAGGTGCTGCTGTCCTCCGCCGGTGTCGCGACCGAAGGCGCGGACCTCCTCGTGCCGCCGGACACGACCGTGTGGCTCACGCGCCCGTAGAGTCACGGGGTGTGACAGCGCGCCTCAGTGACATCGCGAACCAGGCGGGCGTGAGCGAGGCGACGGTCAGCCGGGTGGTCAACGGCAAGCCGGGTGTCTCCTCCGCCACCCGGCAGGCCGTGGTCGCCGCGATGGACGTCCTCGGCTACGAGCGCCCGCCCAGGCTCCGCCAGCGCAGCGCCGGGTTGATCGGGTTGATCACCCCCGAGCTGAACAACCCGATCTTCCCGGCGTTCGCGCAGGTCATCGAGCAGGTGCTGACGCGCGACGGCTACACGCCGGTGCTGTGCACGCAGACGCCCGGCGGCTCCACCGAGGACCAGCTGACCGAGATGCTGGTCGACCGGGGCGTCACCGGCATCGTGTTCGTCGCGGGCCTGCACGCCGACACCACGGCCGACATGGACCGGTACGTGAAGCTGGCCGGTCGGGGCGTGCCGTTCGTGATGATCAACGGGTTCACCGACCAGGTGTCCGCGCCCTTCGTGTCGGTCGACTACCGCAGCGCCGCGCGCCTCGCCGTGTCCCACCTGGTGGAACTCGGGCACGAGAAGGTCGGGCTCGCCGTGGGCCCGCCCCGGTTCGTGCCGGCGCAGCGCATGGTGGAGGGCTTCACCCTCGTCCGCCCGCACGCGCGCGACCTCGTGGAGCACTCCCTGTTCACGGTCGAGGGCGGGCAGGCGGCGGCCGGCGCGCTGCTCGACCGCGGCTGCACGGCGATCGTGTGCGGCAGCGACCTGATGGCGTTCGGCGCGATCCGCGCGGCCCGCCACCGCGGCCTGTCCGTGCCCCGCGACGTGTCCGTGGTCGGGTTCGACGACTCGCCGCTGATCGTGTTCGCCGACCCGCCGCTCACCACGATCCGCCAGCCGGTCGAGGCCATGGGCCAGGCCGCCGTGCACGCCCTGCTGGAGGAGATCGGCGGCACGCCCGCGCCGCACGCCGAGTTCGTGTTCCAGCCCGAGCTGGTGGTGCGCGGCTCCACCGGCGCGGCGCGCACCCGCTGACCTGCGCCGCTCCGCCCACGTGGACGCCGCCTCAACCGGGGTGTAGTACCTGGATAGGGTTCCTGGCACCGCATCGACACCGGGAGGCGCGTTCAAGTTGGGTGTGTTCGTCACGGGCGTGCGCCCGCGCTGGTCGGACATGGACGCCTACGGCCACGTCAACCACGCCAACACGGTGACGTTGCTGGAGGAGGCCCGCATCGACCTGCTGTTCACCGAGGCCGCCCGGCACGACGTGCCGGACATGGCGCGGGGCGTGGTCGTGGCCAGGCTCGTGGTGGACTACCTCGCGCCGCTGGTGTTCACCGGCGACGAGGTCGTGGTCGAGATGTCGGTGCGGGAGCTGAAGGCGGCGTCGTTCACGCTGGACTACACCGTGCGGGGCGGTCGCCAGGAGGGCAGCGCCGTCGTGGCGACCGCGGAAACCCTCATGGTGCCGTACAACCTGACGGCCGGGCGTCCCCGGCGTCTCCTCGAAGCCGAACGCGACTTCCTCGCGGGTTGGCGAGCCGGAGGTAACGGTGCCTGAACTGGTCTTCGCCGATCCCGCCGAACGGGACGACCTCGGCGCGTTCGTCGCCCGGGCGGTGCGCCTGGACGCCCAGTCCGTGGTGCGGCTGCGCAACCGCGAGTCCGCCGACGGCAGGCCGGACCTGCTGGACGCGTGGGTCGCGACCCCGTTCGACGCGCTGGCCACCCGCACGGTGACCGGCCGGGTCACCCCCGCCGACGTGACGGTGTCCGCGTCCGACCTGCTCACCGGCCTGGCCGTGGTGCGCGGCGCCACCGTCGACCCCGGTCCGGCGCGGGACATGATGTGGCGCTCCGCGCTGCCGCCCGCCACCGGCTGGCTGGCCGTGGACCGGCTGCCCGGCAGCGTCGTGTCCGACCTCGCCGAGAAGGGCGTGGCGGTGGCGCGCGAGAACGCCGGCCCGCGCGGCAACCCGCCCGCGTCCCTGCTCGACCAGACCGTGCTCACCGTCAGCGGCTCCGGCCTGGACGTGAAGGTGCCCATGCGGTGCCTGTTCGCCCTGTCCGGCATGGGTTTCCTCGGCGGCGACGACGTGCGGATCACCGCCACCGACTCGTGGCTGCGCATCGACGCCCGCTTCGGCGCGGTCGTCCGCCGCCGCCACTCCATGCTCCCGCTGCTGGTCTGAGCGACACCCGGTCGGGTGCTTCGCCCCCGTTCGCCGGCTACCCTGGCGATCGTTCGTCTAACGGGGGGCACGCGCGTGGAGTTCAGGGTCCTGGGGCCGGTCGAGGCGCACGTCGGGGGCAACCCGGTCCCGGTGGGGGGACCGAAGCCGAAGACGCTCCTCGCGCTGCTGGCGATCCACGCGGGTCGCGTGGTGTCGCTCGACCAGTTGGTCGACGCGATGTGGGGCGAGCAGCCGCCCGACCAGTCCCGGTCGGCGATCTACACGTACGTGTCGTCCCTGCGCCGCGCCCTGGGCGACGTGCTGTCCCGCAGCGGTGGCGGGTACCTGCTGGCCGCCGACCTCGACCAGGTCGACCTGCACGTGTTCACCGCCGAGGTCACCGAGGGCCGCAAGGCGCTGGCGGAGGGCGACCTGGAACGGGCGGCGGCCCGGTTCGCGGCGGCGCTGGGCGCGTGGCGCGGCACCCCGCTGGGCGGCGCGCAGGGCGCGTGGGCCGAGGCGGAGCGCTCCCGGCTGGCGGAACTGCGGCTCGACGCCCTGGAGGACCGCTTCGACGCCGACCTCGCGATCGGGCGCGGCGAGTCGCTGGTGGCCGAGCTGACCGCCGCGGTCGCCGACAACCCGCTGCGCGAGCGGCTGCGCAGCCAGCTCATGCTGGCCCTGCACCAGGCGGGCAGGCAGGCCGACGCGCTCGCCTGCTACCAGGAGGGCAGGCGCGCCCTGCTCGACGAGCTGGGCCTGGAACCCGGGCCCGGCCTGCGGTCCACCCACGAGCGCATCCTGCGCGGCGAACCCGACTCCCCGCCGCCCGCGCCCGAGCGGCCCGGCCCCGCGCCGACGCCCAGCCAGCTGCCGTTCGACATCGCCGACTTCACCGGCCGCGTCGCCGAGCAGGACCGCCTGGTGGCCCGGCTGACCACGCGGAACGGCGCGGTGCGGGTGTGCGCGATCTCCGGGCCGCCCGGCGCGGGCAAGTCCACGCTGGCCGCGCACGTCGCGCACGCCGTCCGCGACCACTTCGCCGACGGCCAGCTGTACGCGAACCTGCGCGGCGTGCAGGGCGTGCCCGCCGACCCGGGCGAGGTGCTGGCGGGCTTCCTGCGCGCCCTCGGCGTGGCCGACGCGGCGATCCCCGCCGACCCCGAGGAGCGCGCCCGGCTCTACCGCACCCTGCTCGCCGACCGGCACGTGCTGGTCGTCCTGGACGACGCCCGCGACGAGCGCCAGATCCGCCCGCTGCTGCCCGGCGGCCCCACGTGCGCGGTCCTGGTGAGCAGCCGCGAACGCCTCGGCGCCCTCAGCGGCGCGTCCCAGCTGCGCCTGCGCGTGCTGAGCGACGACGAGGCTGTGGAGCTCCTCGACCGCGTCGTCGGCGACGACCGGGCGCACGCCGAGCCGGACGCCGCCGCGCAGATCGTCCGGCTGTGCGGGCACCTGCCGCTGGCGCTGCGCATCGCGGGCGCCCGGCTCGCCGCCCGGCCCCAGTGGCGGCTCGCCCGCCTGGCCGAGCGCCTGGGCGTGCAGCGGCGCGTGCTCAAGGAGCTGACCCTCGGCGACCTGGAGGTGCGCGGCAGCCTCGCCCTGAGCTACGACGGCCTGGCCGAGCGGGAACGCGCCGCGCTGCGCCGCCTCGGCCTGCTCGACGTGCCCTCGTTCGGCGGCTGGCTCGTCGCGCCCCTGTTGGACTGCGGCCCGGACGAGGCGGAGGAGGTCGTGGAGCGGCTCGTCGACTCGCAGCTGCTCGACCTCGCCGGCGGTGACGACGACGGTCCCGCGCTGCGCTACCGCATGCACGACCTCACCAGGGCGTTCGCCCGGGAGCGCGGGGAGGCCGAGGAGTCGCCGGAGCAGGTGCGCGCGGTGTGCACGCGGGCCGCGGGCGCGCTGCTGTCGCTGGTCGAGCTGGCCGGCAGCCGGATGCCGCACGCGAGCTTCGACGGCACGCCGGCCCCGCTGGACCGGCGCTGGTTCCACCCCGGCGAGGTCGACGAGCTGCTCGCCGATCCGGAGGCGTGGTTCGACGCCGAGCAGGCCGGCCTGGTGGGCGTCGTGGACCGGGTGTCCGAGCTGGACCTGACCGACGTCGCGACCCGCCTGGCCGCCGCGCTGTGCTCGTCCCGCTTCTCGGTGCGCAACCTGTTCGGCCAGTGGTGGCGGACGCACTCGGCGGCGCTGGAGGCGGCGCGCCGGGCCGGCGACCGGGCGGGCGAGGCGCGGCTGCTGTCCGGCCTGGGCTGGCTGCGCTACGAGCAGGACCGCTTCGACGAGGCCGCCGCGTACCACGAGCAGGCGCTGGAGGCCCACCGCGCGGGCGGCGACGCCCTGGGCGAGGCCGCGACCCGGCTCGCGCTGAGCACCGTGCTGCGCGAGCACGGCGAGCTGGCCGAGGCCGCCGAGCTGCTGAACGAGGCCCTGCCGGTGCTGCGGTCACTGGGCGAGCGGCAGCTGGAGGCGCAGGCCCTGCACGGGCTGGGCCGCGTGCTCACCGAGCAGGGCGAGCTGGACCGCGCCCTGGAGTCGTGCGAGCGGACGCTGGAGCTGTACCGGGAGGTCGGCGACCGGCGCGGCGAGGCCATCGCGCTGCGCTCGGTCGGCATCGTGCACCGGGCGGCCGGGCGCTGGGAGGCCGCCGCCGAGCGCTGCGCCGAGTCGGTGCGGATGCTGCGCCCCCTGGAGGACCGGCTCATGTCGGCCTACGCCGTGCAGGCGCTCGCCAAGGTCCGCATCCGGCAGGGGCGCGGCGACGCGGTGCGCAGCGAGCTGCTGGAGTGCCTGGCCACGTGCAACGAGATGCAGGACGGGTTCGGCCAGGCCCTCGTGCTGCGCACCCTGGGCGAGCTGGAGCTGGCCGCCGACCGCCCGGACGTGGCCCGCCGCTACCTGGACCGCTCGCTGCACTGGTGGGAGGCGCTGGGGCTGCCCGTGTGGCGGGCCAGGACGCTGCGGGACCTCTCGGCGGCGCTGCTCGCGCTGGACGAGCCCGCGTCGGCCGCCACCGCGTGGGAGGAGGCACTGGGCATCTTCCGCGCCCGCGGCAGCCGCGAGGCCGCCGAACCGCGGCGGGGCGTCCCCGGAGCCCAGCGGAACGCCATCGCCTGACCTGCGTTTTGAGTTTTCTCTCAGCCGCCGGGTGCACGCTGCCGGGCCGGAGGGTGCGCGCCGCGCGCCCCCGGGCAGGAAGGCCGTCGCCGTGCTCCGACCGATCTCCCGCAGCGAAGCCCTGGGCCGGGCCGCGAGCTGGCGGGAGGTGCCGTACAGCCAGACCGCGTTCCACACGAACCGCTACGGCACCTACCGGACCGACTGCTCCGGGTTCGTGTCGATGGCGTTCGGGCTGCCCGACGCGCCCCACGGCGGGCTGAACACGGTCGACCTGATCGCGGTGAGCACCCGCATCGCCAAGGACGAGCTGCTGCCCGCCGACGTGCTGATCGACCCGAACGGCGACCGCACGAGCCGCCACGTCGTGCTGTTCGAGGCGTGGGTCGACCATGACCGCACCCACTACCTGGGGCTGGAGCAGTGCTCCGGGCTCGGCACGGTCCGCCGCACGCTCGCCTACCCCTACCGGGGCTCCCCGGCGGGCTACCTGCCCTACCGGCTCAACCACGTGCTCCCGGTGACGGCGTCCTAGCCCTCCCGGGGCCGGGGCCGGGGGCGGGGGCGGGGCCGGCGGGCGGCGGGGGCGCGGTCCGAAGGGGCCGCGCCGCCCGCACCCGCTCAGACCAGCCAGACCGCCGTGTCCGGTGGCAGCTGGTTGCCGTCCATCGGGCCGCTGGCCAGCAGCACCTCACCGGGCGGCAGCGGCACCGGGCCGCCGGAGGTGTTCAGCGCGCAGATCAGGCCGCCGCCCTTGCGCCGGAACGCGAAGCAGCCCGCCGGCGCGCCGTACCACTCCAGCTCCTCGCCGCTGAACGCCGCGGTCGACTTCCGCAGCTCCAGGGCGTGCCGGTAGAACGACAGCATCGACTCCGGGTCCTCCAGCTGCGACTCGGCGGTCAGGCCCGCCCACTCGTTCGGCTGGGGCAGCCACGTGCTCGCGGCCTCCGAGAACCCGAACGGCGGCGTGTCGCCCTCCCACGGCAGCGGCACCCGGCAGCCGTCGCGGCCCCGGTCGGTGTGCCGGGAGCGGACCCAGATCGGGTCCTGCAACGCCCAGTCGGGCAGCTCGACGTTCGGCAGGCCCAGTTCCTCGCCGTTGTACAGGTAGACGACGCCGGGCAGCGCCAGCTCCACCAGCGCCATCGCCCGGGCCCGCTTCGCGCCCAGCGCGCCGCCGCCGTAGCGGGTCACGTGCCGGGGCACGTCGTGGTTGGACAGCGTCCAGGTCGGCGGCGTGCCGAGGCCGCGCACGGCGTTGAGCGAGTGCTCGATGGCCGACCGCACGCCGTCCGCGTCGAACGGGGCCTCGACCAGCCGGAAGTTGAAGCCCAGGTGCAGCTCGTCGGGCCGCACGTAGGCCGCCCAGCGGGCGTCGTCCTTGACCCAGATCTCGCCGACGGCCATCCGGCCGGGGTACTCGTCGACCACCTTGCGGATCATCCGGTGCACGTCGTGCACGGCGTCGTTGTCGAACCGCGGGTCCACGGCGTTGTCGTGCCGCACGCCCGAGCCCAGCTCGGCCCGCGGGTCCACGTTCCGCAGGTCGTGGGGCTTGGCCATGCCGTGCGCCACGTCGATGCGGAACCCGTCCACGCCCCGGTCCAGCCAGAACCGCAGGGTGCGCGCCAGGTCGGCGGCCACCTCGGGGTTCTCCCAGTTCAGGTCGGGCTGCTCGGGGGCGAACAGGTGCAGGTACCACTGGCCGTCGGGCACCCGCGTCCACGCCGGGCCGCCGAACTGGCTGGGCCAGTTGTTGGGCGGCGCGGAGCCGTCGAAACCGCCGCCGTCGCGGAACACGTACCGCTGCCGCTCGGGCGAGCCGGGGGCCGACCGCAGGGCCGCCTGGAACCACTCGTGCCGGTCGCTCGTGTGGTTGGGCACGAGGTCGATGGTGACCTTGATGTTGTGCTCGTGGGCCTCGGCGACCAGCCGGTCGAAGGCCGCCAGGTCGCCGAACAGCGGGTCCACGTCGCGGGGGTCGGCGACGTCGTAGCCGTGGTCGGCCATCGGTGAGGTGAAGAACGGCGTGAGCCACAGCGCGTCCACGCCCAGCAGTTCGAGGTAGCCGAGCCGGGACCGGATGCCGTCGAGGTCGCCCACGCCGTCACCGTTCGCGTCGGCGAACGACCGGACGTAGACCTGGTAGAAGACGGCGTCACGCCACCAGGCGGACTCGTCGGCGATCTCTTGGGGGAGGTCGGAGGATCGTCGCACGAGAAGTCATCCTGCCATTCGCAACCGACAAGCCGTCCCCGTTAGGGTGATCAACGGTCACGCCCAGGCGTTCATCAGGCTGTTCGCGGCCATGTCGAGGTACGCCCAGAGCTGCTTGCGGTGCTCGTCGGACATCTCCTCGGCGTCCACCGCGACCTTCATGCAGCGCAACCAGGCGTCCCGCTCCACGGGCCCGATGACGAACGGTGCGTGCCGCATCCGCAACCGCGGGTGACCGCGCGTGTCCGAGTAGGTGTGCGGGCCGCCCCAGTACTGCATGAGGAACAGCCGGAAGCGCTCCTCGGCGGGACCGAGGTCCTCTTCGGGGTAGAGGGGCCTCAGGACCGGATCGGTAGCCACCTCTTCGTAGAAGCGCTTGACGATCCGGTGGAACGTGTCGTACCCGCCCACCGCGTCGTAGAAGTTCTCCGGAGGAGTGGTCACCCCTCCATCCTGCCACCCGCCCCGCCCCACCCCCCGGCGAGGCGGGTGCGGGGGTCTCAGACGAACGCGTTGATGTGCCCGCTGACCTGCCCGCTCAGCCGCTGGTGCATCATCGTGGCGTAGGCGTCGGTCATCCCGGCCACGTGGTCGGCGATGAGTCTCAGCACCTCGTGCTTGTTGCCGCTCCGGTCGGCCTGCTGCTTGAGGCGCTTGATGCGCTCGCGGCGGTCGCGCGGCAGCACGTCCAGCGACGAGGCGTTCCCCTCGCACACCAGTGACGCATAGGTCTCGACCAGGAACGACACCACCGCGCGTTGCCCCCTCTGGTGCGTCGCCATCCGGGGGTGCTCGATAACGAACGTCCAGACCAGTTGCTTGAGGATGGCGTTCTCGAGGCGCACCTGGTCGTCGATGACGAGTTTCGCGCGATGCCGCCCGAGAGCGATGTCGCCCTCCGCCCGCGCGCCGTTCACGAACTTCGTGAACAACTCGCTCTTGAGGTGCCGCATCGCCTCCTTCGCTTCGCTGCTGCCGTCGTACTCGGTCCCGAGGTCGTGGAAGTTGGCGAACGCGCCGCTCACCCCGAAGAGGTTTTCGATCGTCGACTCCACGTGCGACTTCGTGGCGTTGATGCGGTTCGACGTAGCGGCGACCACCTCGTCGGCGAGGTGTTGCCGCGCCGCTTTCGACTGGCAGAGCATCGTGAGCGGGATGTACCCCGCATGCCACCAGTCCTCGATATCGTGGGTCGTGTAGGCGACGTCGTCGCTCCAGTCCATCACCTGCGCCTCGAACGACTTCCCGGTGCCGACGACGTCCTCGCGGACCCACTCGAACGCCCAGTCCTCGCTGGGGTAGTAGTTCCACTTGCTGGGGACCGGCGCGGACCGCGAGTAGCTCCAGGGGTACTTGATCGACGCATCGAGCACCGCGCGGGTGAGTTGGAGCCCTCGGTCGTCGTCGCGTGCCCGTCGGAACGACCACACGGCCTGTCGGAAGCTCTGGGCGTTGCCCTCGTAGCCGCCGAGGCGCTCGAAGTCCACCATCCACCTCCCCTTGGCCGCGACCTTCTCCAGGGCTGCGTGGAGGGCGTGCTCGCCGATGTGGCCGAACGGGGGGTGACCGAAGTCGTGCAGGATGGCGGCCGCCTCGCACACGTCCGCCGCCTCGGCCGCGAATCGCTCGTCGACCTCTCGCGTGAGGCGGTAGGCCAATCGGCGGGCTATTTGCGCGACCTCGATCGTGTGCGTGAGGCGGGTGCGGAAGAAGTCGGACTGACCCGGTGTCACCACCTGGGTCTTGCCCTGGAGGCGCCGGAACGCCGCGGTGTGGATGAGGCGGTCGTAGTCCCGGCCAAAAGGGGGACGCCCCGGGTCCTCCGGGAACGGGTGGGTCTTGGCGCGGAGGGGCAACCCGTCGGTCGTCTCGACCGCCAATCGAGCCCTGTCGTGTTCTGCGTACATCGGCATCTCCGATCACCGCCACCCGACTCGGGAGGTGTGTGGTGGATCGCCTTCGCGCTGCCGAACGTTATGCGGCAATGTGCCGTTCACCCGTTCGCGCCCGCAGTGCGGCACGCGGTGTGACCGGCTGGGCACGAGTCATGAATGAAAAGGTCCGGGAATCACAAAGGTGTGATTCCCGGACCTCGGTTATGGCGTCAGGAGGACTTCAGGGAGATGCCGGCGTCCTCCAGGGCGGGCATGAGCTTGGCCCTCAGGGCCCGCTGCACGGCCCACTGGCGGCCCGGCCGCACCTTCACCGTGACGCGCATCGTGATGCCCTCGGGCGTGACCTTTTCCACACCCAGCACCTGCGGCTTGTCGGTCACGTCCTTCGCCATCAGCTCCTCCGCGGCGGCCTTGTCGACCGCCGCCGTGAGCACCTCGGTCGCCGTGCTCAGGTTCGCCCCGTACGCCAGCGGCAGGTCGACGACCGCCACCGCGAAGCCCTGGGACGAGTTGCCGACCCGCAGGATCTCGCCGTTGCGGACGTACCAGACCGTGCCGTTGGTGTCGCGGATCGTGGTGATCCGCAGCGCCACCGCCTCGACGGTGCCGGTCGCCGGCCCCAGGTCGACCACGTCGCCCACGCCGTACTGGTCCTCCAGCATCATGAACATGCCGGCCAGGAAGTCCTTGACCAGGTTCTGCGCGCCGAAGCCGATCGCGACGCCGAGGATGCCGGCGGACGTGAGGATCGGCGCGACGTTCATCCCCAGCTCCGTCAGGACCTGGATGAACGCCACGCCGAACACGATGATCGTGATGAACGACTTGAGCACCGAGCCGATGGTCTTGGCCCGCTGCTCGCGCCGCTCGGACGTGAACGCACCGAGCGCCTGCGGCGCCCTCTCCCGGAGCGGCTTGAGCAACTTGGGCTTCTTGCCCCCGTTGCCGCGCGTCATCCGGTCGATCAACCGCCGCAGCACCGCCCTGACCACCACGGCGATGATCACGATCAGCGCGATGCGGAGGGCACCCTCGGCCATCTTCGGGCCGTTGGTCAGCCACCACTCGACGGCCAGGGTCGACTCCACGTCCACGTTCACCTAGCTGGTCCTCCGTTCGACCGCAGTCACAACTCCAGGCCCGTAGCCCAGGCCAGGAAGGTCAACTGGTCCACGGCGAGCCGCACCGACCGGCTCACCGACCGCCCCGCGTGCCCCACCTCGGTCTCCCGGCGGAGCAGCACCGGGTGCTTCGTCGGGTCGCTCGCCGTCGCGTGCTGCAGCGCGGCGCACATCTTGCGGGCGTGGTTGGGGTCCACGCGGCTGTCCGACTCGAACACCGTGAACAGCACCGAAGGGTACTCAACGCCCGGCCGCACGCGGTGGTACGGGGAGTAGGCCAGCAGCCACCCCAGCTCCTCCGCGACCGACGCCGAGCCGTACTCCTCGGCCCACAGCCGCCCGAGCAGGAAGTTCTCGTAGCGCACCATGTCGAGCAGTGGCGCCGAACACACCACGGCCGCGTACAGCTCCGGCCGCTGGGTCAGCGCGGCCCCGACGAGCAGTCCGCCGTTCGAACCGCCCATGACCGACAGCTGCTGCGGCGTGGTCCACCCGTCGGCGACCAGCCGCTCGGCGGCGGCGTGGAAGTCGTCGAACACGTTCTGCTTGGACTCGCGCATCCCGGCCCGGTGCCACTCCTCGCCCTCCTCGTCACCGCCGCGCAGCGACGCGTGCGCCCACACGCCGCCCGCCTCGACCCAGGCCAGCGCCGTGGCGCTGTAGCCGGGGCCGCGGCCGACCGCGAAGCCGCCGTAGCCGGTCAGCAGGGCTGGCCGGGGCAGGTCCGGGTGCCGGGTCCCGGACACCACGAACATCCGCACGACGGTGCCGTCCGCCGACTCGTAGGCGACCTGCCGGGTGGACAGGTCCGGGATGTCGACCGCGCCCGGCGCGGCGGCGTGCAGCTCCACGGTCCCGGTCGAGACCGAGAACCGGTACACCGACAGCGGCGTGGTGAAGTCCGACCAGCCGAACCACAGCACGTCGCGGTCGCCGTCCGTCCGCACGTCCGCGGTGGACAGCCCGTGCAGCGAACCGGTGCCGGGCAGCGGCACCTCGCGCACCCACGAGCCGTCCGCGGCGTGCAGGTGCAGCTCGGACACCGCGTGCCGGGTCCGCGTCACCACCAGCGAGCCATCCAGCCACACGGCCGACTCCAGCACCGAGTCGGGCTCCTCGGCGACCAGCTCGGTCCACTCGCGCGGGGACGCCGGGTCGGCCGCGCACAGCCGGAACCGCGGCGCGTCCAGGCTGGTCAGCAGGTACAGCCGGCCGTCCGGCTCGACCCACGCCGAGCACTGCGCGCCGTCCTCGGCGAGGATCACCGGGGTCAGCTCGCCGTCGCCGTGCAGGTCCGCGATCCACACCGAGTCCCTGCGCACGGTTCCGGGCGCGCCGTTCACCACGAGCCAGCGACCGTCCTGGGACACCGACAGCCCGTAGTAGTACGTGTGGTCGAGGCCGTCGCCGTGCACGTTCACGTCCTCGGACGCCGGTGCGCCCACGCGGTGCCGCCACACGCGCCGGTGGAACTGCCGCTCGTCCTCCGGCACCAGGGCGGGGTCCACCCGCCGCACGTAGAAGAACTCCTCGCCGCCGGGCAGCCAGCCCACGGGGGAGTACCGGCAGCGGTCGACCGGCCCGTCGAGCAGCTCGCCGGAGTCGACGTCGACGACGTGCAGCAGCGAGTGCTCGTCGCCGCCCACGGACACCTGGTAGGCCAGCCGCGTGCCCTCCCGGGACGGCGACCAGAGGTCGAGCGTGGTCCGGCCGGACGGGTCGAGCGCCGACGGGTCCACCAGCGCCCGCTCCACGCCGTCGACCAGCACGTACAGCACGGCGTGGTCCTGGTCGGGGTCGCGGCGCGTGTAGAACGCGCGGCCGGCCCGCCACACGGGCGTGCCCACCGACCCGGTGCGCATCAGCCCGGCCAGGCGGTCGCCGAGCGCCTCGCGGCCGGGCATCGCGTCGAGCCACGAGCGGGCCAGCGCGTCCTGCGCCTCCGACCACGCGGCGGTGCGGGGGTCCGCGGCGTCTTCGAGCGCGCGGTACGGATCGGCCACCTGGTGTCCGTGCAGGTCCTCGACGAGGTCCAGCCGTTCGGCGGTGGGGTAGGTGATCGTCGCAGGCAGCGCTGCGCGGGAGTCCTCGGTCACCCGGGACAGCGTAGCGACCCTGTTGAAAACGATCACCAATAGGGTTGTGTTCACCGAAGTTTCGGCCACGACTCCGTGACACGTCACATATCACAGGTGATTTTTGGGGGTGATCTGTGGTCTTCTGTAGCTGAACCGGTGGAGGTGGTCGCGTGCCAGACCGACAACCCACCCCGATCGGCGCCCTGGTGAACGCCGGGCTCGCGCCGTCGGTCCCGTCCGGCCAAAAACAGCCCGGTGTGCACGCTGTGGTCGGCGGGGAGGGGCCCGGTCAGGCGCCCTTGGTGCTGCCCTGGGGAAGACGCAAGGTCCTCCTGCTCAACGCCACGTTCGAGCCGCTCACCGCGTTGCCCCTGCGGCGCGCGGTGGTCCTCGTCGTGTGCGGCAAGGCCGAGGTGGTGCACGGCGACCCGGCGGGCGCCGTGGTGCACTCCTCGACCTCCGAGGTCGTCGTGCCGTCGGTGATCAGGCTGTCGAGCTACGTGCGGGTGCCCTACCGCGGCCGGGTGCCGCTGACCCGCGCCGGGCTGATGCACCGCGACCGGTACCGCTGCGCCTACTGCGGCGGGCGGGCCGAGACGATCGACCACGTGGTGCCGCGCAGCCGGGGCGGTCCCCACACGTGGACCAACTGCGTGGCGTGCTGCGCGAAGTGCAACCACCGCAAGGCGGACAAGCTGCTGTCCGAGCTGGGGTGGCGGCTGCGCGTGGTCCCGAACGCGCCCCGCGGGCCGCACTGGCGGCTGCTGGCCGGCGTCACCGAGGCCGACCCGCTGTGGCTGCCCTACCTGGGCGAGCCCGCGGCCTGAGCCGGTCCCGCCGTCAGGCCGCGAGGGCGAGGTCCTCGCGGTGCGCCGTGATGCGCACGGAGTCCGACGCGGTGATCCGGACGGAGTCGGACGCGGTGATCCGGACCGAGTCGTCCGTCGCCGTGATCCGGACGGAGTCGGACGCGGTGATGCGCACCGAGTCGTCCGTCGCCGTGATCCGGACCGAGTCCGATGCCGTGATGCGCACGGAGTCCTCGGAGGTGATGCGCACCGAGTCGGCCGTCGCCGAGAGGTGCCAACTGGCGGTAACTGGCTGGCCCGATTGGGTGTACGGCAAAAGGGTGAGGGCGGCGACCTGGGCGCGGTTTGCGGTGTGCATGTCGTGTCCTCCGAGGCTCAACGGGCGCAAATCGGTAACCAACTTTGATGCGCAAGACCCGTACAGGTGAAAGTTAGAAGCCGAGTGGGCCCAGGACAAGACGCCAAACCGGCCGCGTTGAACACCCGTACGGCGGCAGGCCGCCTGGGTGTACGCACTGCGACGATCGAGAGCCCGAACTAGTGCATCCGGCACCGATCGGCACCGACGGTGACGTTCTCGCTGGTAGGGGTAGTCCACATCACACCGGCACGTGGCGTGCGGCGGGACCCCCGGCGG
The DNA here is from genome assembly GCF_051756985.1 of Saccharothrix sabaoui. Lineage (NCBI taxonomy): Bacteria > Bacillati > Actinomycetota > Actinomycetes > Pseudonocardiales > Pseudonocardiaceae > Saccharothrix > Saccharothrix sabaoui. The sequence continues at coordinate 90,890 of NZ_JBPKJK010000002.1, read as the reverse complement.
TGATCCACGCCGGCGTCCGGCCCCTCCGGAACGCCCCGTTGCCCGATCACCGCGCCGTGCGTGGTCGGACGGATCGCGAGGAGGGGTCGCGTTCACAGTTGTGCGCCGCGGGCGGCCGGCCCGACCGGCGCGAACGGTGCCCTCGACCGGACGCGCGCGGACCGATCGGTTACCGTAACCGCCGTGACCATCGTGGAGACCGTGCTCGTCTTCGCGCTGATCCCGCTGGCCATCTACGGCGTGATCACGCTACTGACGCTGAGGCCGAAGGCCACCCGCATCCAGCGGTACCGCCCGGGCCAGGAATGGGGCTACGCCCCCGTGTGGTGGACCGCGAACCCCGCCGGCCTGTCCGGCGGCGGCGCGCACCCGCCCGTCGCGACCCCGGCCGGGGGCCGCACCGCCAAGGGAGGCGCTCGTGGCAACTGGTGAGCTGAACCGGGTCGAGATCGACCCGTCGACCCTGCCGGTCGGCGCGGCCGTCACCAACAGCGGCCGCGTGTCCGTGGCGAAGATGTACGAGCCGCACGCGCCGAGCCTGCCGTTCACGCCCGTGCAGCTGGCGAGCCTGGACGAGGCCCTGACCCTGGCCGGCCGCACCACCGGGCTGGACTTCAGCGTCTACCTGGGCGAGCTGGGCGCCGACACGCGTGCCCGCGCCGAGGAGCTGCACGCCTCCACCGACCGCCCCGCGCACGCCGTGCTGATCGCGGTGTCGCCCGGCGAGCGGGTCGTCGAGGTCGTGACCGGCGAGGAGTCCCACCGCCGGCTCGCCGACCGCGGCGCCAAGCTCGCCGTCATGAGCATGGTCGCGTCCTTCAAGGAGGGCGACCTCGCCGGCGGACTCGTCAGCGGCCTGCGCATGCTGACCGACCAGGCCGGGCACGCGCCCCGCTAGGTCCCGCGGAACAGGAGGCCCCGGTCACCCGACCGGGGCCTTTTTCATCAGGATTTCTTGGCCGCCTGTACGAAAGCCCGCAGGCTCCGGGGGCTGATCTCCAGCACCTCGGACGGGTTCTTGCTGTCCCGCACCGCGCCCAGGTGACCCGCCACCTCCACGCAGTCGTTGGCGCTACCGCTCCTGCGCGACTTCCTCCACCGAACCGCCATGCGCGCCCTCCAGGTCGTCGAGGTGTCGCGTGATCAGCGAGGCCGTCTCCTCCTCGCCCAACGCGACCTCCACCAACCTTGGCAGCCCGTCGCGGTAGCGGGCCACCACGTCCTCCTCTTGGACGAACAGGCAGCCCGCGGTGTTCTCGAAGTGGACGTAGGACGCCGCCGCGTCGTTGACCAGCAGCGAGAACTGGCCGTCGTGGCCGAGGTGCCAGGAGGTGTCGCTCGGCATCACGTGCAGGTGGACGTTGGGCCGTTCGGCCATCCTGAGCAGGTGCGACAGCTGTTCGCGCATCACCCCGGGGCCGCCGAACCGCTGGCGCAGCACGCCCTCGCCGATGACCGCGGTGTAGCGGACCGGGGTGGCGCCGGTCAGGACGTCGCTGCGCCCCACCCGCAGCGCCACCAGCGCCTCGACCTCGTCCGCGCGCCTCCCGGCGTCCTCCATGATCGACCGCGCGTAGCCGGCGACCTGGAGCAGGCCCGGCACGAGCTGCGGCGACCAGTTGACGATCTCCCTCGCCATGCCCTCGATGTCGATCAGGCAGGCCAGCTGGATGCGCTCGTTCGGGACGTCGATCACGTGCAACGGTGATCCGCTGGTGTCGGCGGCCAGGTCGAGGATCTCGTCCCGCTCCGCACCCCCCGCGTTCAGCGCTTTCAGGATCAGTTCCGCTTCGTCACGGGCGAGAAATCGACTTCCTGTTTCGGTGCGGGACAGCAACGAATCCGATACCCCGAGTTGTTGTGCTAGCCTGCGCTGACTGATTCCGCGGCTTTCCCGAGCGTTGCGGAGAAGCGCGCCGAGGGCGATGGCCCGAGAGGTGTTGCGATGCATATCCCCAGCTTAGAGTGGGACCGCTGGTACTAGTGGTCCCCCGATGAGGGGATTGACGACTATTCCGGGGATCATGACATCCTGCTGCGCAATATGAATTGCCAAGCAGGGGGGAATGTGGAGCAGGAAGAGAAGTCGCCGGCTCGTCTGAGCACGGCGCGGAGTCGGGAACTGGGCGAGGAATTGCGCAGGGTGCGGCACCGGTCGCGGATGTCCTCCGCGCAGGTGGCCGAGGCGTTGGGGTGGTCGCTGGGCAAGTTGTCGAAGCTGGAGACCGGCAGCCGGGGCACGAGCCCGTGGGAGATCGGCACGCTGCTGGGGCGCTGCGGCGCGGACAAGGCCACCCGCGACCGGGTGCTGGCCATCGCGATCGAGGCGGACACGGGCAACTTCGTGCGCCGCAACGACCCGACGGCGGACACGCTGCTGGCCGTGACGCTGCACGAGAACGCCGCCCGCACCGTGGCGTCCTACGAGCCGCTGACCGTGCCGAGCCTGGCGCAGACGGAGGACTACGCGACGGCGCTCACCGGCGACCGGGCCGTGGCCCGTGCCCGTGCCGCCCGCCAGGAGGCCCTGCGCCGCGAGACCGGTCCGCGGACGGTGATCTACGTGCACGAGGCGGCGTTGCGCCTGGTCGTGGGCGGGATGAGGGTCATGCGCGACCAGATGCTGAGGCTCACCCTGATGTGCGGCTGGGCGAACTTCAGCCTGCTGGTGGTCCCCATGACGGCCCACTCGCACGGGGTGCTGCGCAACCCGGCCACGCTGCTCACGTTCACGCCGCCGATCAAGCCGCTGGCCTACACCGAGACCGACAGCGCGACGGTCTTCCACGACGACCCGACCGTGATCGCCGAGTACGAGGCCAAGATGCGCGCCCTGAGCCGCCTCGTGCTGCCCGCCGAGCAGTCCCGGGAGGTCTTCGCCCACTGGGCGGACGCCTACGACAAGAGGGGTCGCTGACATGTCCCTGCGTCCGTTCCGCTGGCTGCCGCACAACGGCAAGCGGCACGCCGTGAAGCACGACGCCATCGCCTACGAGGAGACCACCACCCTGTGCGGCGAGGAGGTCACCATCCCGGCCCGCCCGCTCCCGCGCACCGACTGGTACTGGCCCACGTGCCGCGACTGCGACACCGCCTGGCGCGCCGCCGAGGGCATCCCACCCGTCCCGTCGGTGGTTCCGGCGCAACGGGGTGGCACCGAGCGGTGCCACCCCGTTGTCGTTGAGCGCTGACGCCCCGGCTCAGGACCGGTCGAACTCCTGGGCGGCCAGGGCGCGCACGATGCCCGCGCGGCCCTCCGAGACCAGGCGGCGCAGGGCCGGCGGGCGTTCCTCGGCCAGCCAGGCGTCGGCCGCCTCCACGGTGGCCGGGGTGATCGACCAGGACGGGAACAGGCCCACGACCATCGACTGGGCCCGCTCGCTGGAGCGGCGGTCCCACACGTCGGCCACGTCGGCGAAGTAGCGCTCCACGAACGGCTGGAGCAGCGCCTTCTGGCCGGGGTGCTGGATGCCCGCGATGACCGCCTCGGACACCGCGTTGGGCAGCTCGTCGTCGTTGACCGCGCGGTCCCACGCCTCGGTCTTCGCCTCGACGGTGGGGCGCAGGGCCCGCGCCGACTCCGCCCGGCGGCGGCCGGTGGCGGTCGGGTCGCGCTCCTCCTCGGCGGCGATGTCCTCCAGCGAGGCGGCGCCGTGCGCGACCAGCGCGTGCAGCAGCCGCCACCGCAGGTCGGTGTCGACGTCGAGGCCCGGCAGCGAGTCGGTGCCGTCGAGCCAGCTCCGCAGCACCGCGACGGTCGCGTCGTCGAGCACGGACCCGGCCAGGGCGTTCACGAACGCCAGCTGGTGGTCGGAGCCGGGCTCGGCGGCGCGGGCCAGCTCCAGCGTCTTCGCCGTGAACCGCTCCCAGCCGCCGTCGCGCCACGAGGCGTCGGCGTACGACGACAGCGCCGTCTGGGCCTGGAGCAGCAGCCGCTGCACGACGCCGACCTCGGTCTCCGCGTGCAGGCCGCCCAGCACCAGGTTCACGAAGTCGCGCGCCTTCAGCTCGGCCTCGCGGGTCATCTCCCACGCGGCCGACCAGCACAGCGTGCGCGGCAGCGGCTCGGCGATGTCGGCGATGTGGTCGATCAGCGACGCCAGCGAGTCGGGGTCGAGCCGCATCGTGCAGTAGGTCAGGTCGTCGTCGTTGACCAGCACGAGCTTGCCGCGGTGCACGCCCACGAGGTCGGGCACCTCGGTGCGCTCGCCCGTCACGTCCAGCTCCACGCGGTGCGTGCGCACGAGCTTGCCGGAGGCGTCGGAGTCGTACACGCCGACCGCCAGCCGGTGGGTGCGCAGCTCGCCCGCGCCCGGCCGCGCCCCGCCCTGGAGCACGGCGAACTCGGTGAACTTCCCGTCGGCGTCGACGGTGAACTTCGGCCGCAGCAGGTTCAGGCCGGTCGTCTCCAGCCACTGCGCGCTCCACCACGACAGGTCGCGGCCGGACGCCTCCTCCAGCGCGCCGAGCAGGTCGGCGAGGGTGGCGTTGCCCCAGGCGTGCTTGCCGAAGTACACCTTCAGGCCGGACAGGAAGTTCTCCAGCCCGACGTAGGCCACCAGCTGCTTGAGCACCGAGGCGCCCTTGGCGTAGGTGATGCCGTCGAAGTTGACCTCGACCGCCTGGAGGTCCGGGATGTCGGCGGCCACGGGGTGCGTGGACGGCAGCTGGTCCTGCCGGTACGCCCACGACTTCTCGATCTTGGCGAACGTCGTCCACGCCTGCCGGTACTCGGTGGCCTCGGCCTGCGCCAGCACGGACGCCCAGGTGGCGAACGACTCGTTCAGCCACAGGTCGTCCCACCAGCGCATGGTGACCAGGTCGCCGAACCACATGTGCGCCATCTCGTGCAGCACGGTCTCGGCGCGGCGCTCGTAGAGGTAGCGGGTGACGCGGCTGCGGAAGACGTAGTCCTCCAGGAACGTGACGCAGCCGGCGTTCTCCATCGCGCCCGCGTTGAACTCGGGCACGAAGCACTGGTCGTACTTGCCGAACGGGTACTTCACGCCGAACGCGCCGTGGTAGAAGCCGAAACCCTGCTTGGTCTCGGTGAACAGGCGCTCGGCGTCCATGTGCGGGGCCAGCGACGCGCGGCAGTAGATGCCCAGCGGGATCGTGGTGTCCCCGTCGGTGAACTCGTCGCGCCACTCCGCGTACGGGCCCGCGACCAGCGCGACCAGGTACGTCGACATGGGCTTGGTGGTCCCGAAGGTGTGCACGTCCGCGCCGCCCAGACCGTCCTCAGTGGACTCGATCGGGGCGTTGGACACCACCTTCCAGTGGTGCGGCGCGGTGACCACCAGGGAGTAGACCGACTTCAGGTCGGGCTGGTCGAAGCACGCGAACATGCGCTTGGCGTCCGCGGTCTCGAACTGGGAGTAGAGGTACACCTCGCCGTCGACCGGGTCGACGAACCGGTGCAGGCCCTCGCCGGTGTTCATGTACCGGCAGTCGGCCTCGACCGTCAGCTCGTTGACCTCCGCGAGGTCGGGCAGGTGCAGGCCGTCCTCCTCGCGGTAGGACGAGACGTCCACCTCGCGGCCGTTGAGCACGGCGCGGTGCACGGTGGCGGCCACGATGTCGACCCACGACGACGCGCCCGGCGTCCGGCTGCGGAACGCGACCGTCGTCGTGGAGCGGAACGTGTCCGACCCGGGCTTCCCGCCGCCGTCGGTCAGGTCCAGCTCGATCCGGTAGGAGTCGACTTCCAGCAGCGCAGCCCGCTGCTGCGCCTGGTCGCGGGTGAGGTTGGGTGCCGCCATGGTCACCTCGTCTGCCGGCGCACGGGGCGCTGACCTCGTCGGAACGGGGAACGGTGTCGTGAGGGTGAACACGACTCCCGCATCCAATCACGTGGGACGGCCGGAAGTGGACTGGCGTCCGAGGGAAGACTGCGCGGGTCCGGTTGGTTGTGCAGGATCGGGACATCTCATTGGCGGTCGGTCCGCCACCCTCACGGAGGAGAACACCGCATGTCGACAGAGGGCCGCACGAAGGTCGACTTCTACTTCGACCCGATCTGCCCGTTCGCGTGGATCTCGTCCCGGTGGATCCTGGAGGTCGAGAAGGAGCGGGACATCGACCTGGACTTCCGGGTGATGAGCCTGTCGGTCCTCAACGAGGGCCGGGACCTGGACGACCACTACTCCGACATGATGCGGCGGGGCTGGGGGCCGGTGCGCGTCGCGATCGCCGCGGCGAAGCTCAAGGGCGACGACGTGCTGCGCGACCTCTACACCGCGCTCGGCACCCGCATCCACAACCAGGGCGTGAAGGACTGGGACCAGGTGGTCGTGGAGGCGCTGGCCGAGCTGGACCTGCCCGCCGACCTGGCCGGGGCCGCCCACACCGACGAGCACGACGAGGACCTGCGCGCGTCGCACCACCGCGGCATGGACCCGGTGGGCACGGACGTCGGCACGCCCACGATCCACATCGACGGCGTGGCGTTCTTCGGGCCGGTGCTCAGCAGGATCCCGCGCGGCGAGGACGCCCTGAAGGTCTTCGACGGCGCGCGGGCGCTGGCGAGCTTCCCGGAGTTCTACGAGCTGAAGCGCACCCGGACCGGGCGCCTGGACTTCTCCTGAGTTCCGCGGTGTGACACTCTGGGGCTGCTTTTGCCGTCGAGTGTCACACCGTCGTCCGGGGGTGCGCAGTGATCGAGGTCGTCAACCCGACCACCGAGGAGGTCGTCGGTACCGTCCGCGCGGGCACCGCCGGTGACGTGGACGCCGCCGTGACCAGGGCCGTCGTCGCGTTCCCCGGGTGGGCGGCGACGTCGGTGGAGGACCGGCTCGCGGTCGTGCGGGCCGTGGCCGACGGGCTGGCGGCGCGGGCGGACGAGCTGGCGTCCACCATGACGACGGAGATGGGCACGCCCATCACGTTCGCCTCGAAGGTGCAGGTCCCGAACCCCATCGGTATCACCAGGGGCATCGAGGCCACACTTTCGAGTGGTTATTTTGACGGTGAGGAGATCGGCAACTCGTTGGTGCTGCGCGAGCCCGTGGGCGTCGTCGCGGCCATCACGCCGTGGAACTTCCCGTTGCAGCAGATGGTCGCCAAGGTCGTGCCCGCCCTCGCCGCGGGCAACACCGTGGTGCTGAAGCCGAGCGAGCTGGCCCCGTTCACCGCCGACCTGCTGGTGGAGGTGCTGCACGGCGCGGGCGTGCCCGAGGGCGTGTTCTCCCTGGTCCACGGCACGGGCCCGGTGGCGGGGGAGGCCCTGGTGGCGCACCCGATGGTGGACGCGGTGTCGTTCACCGGCTCGACCCGCGCCGGCCGCCGCGTGTCCGCGCTGGCCGCCGAGACGGTCAAGCGGGTCTCCCTGGAGCTGGGCGGCAAGTCCGCGAACGTCGTGCTGGACGACGCCGACCTGGCCCGCGCGGTGAAGGTCGGCGTGGCCAACGCGTTCATGAACAACGGCCAGGCGTGCAGCGCGTGGACGCGCCTCCTCGTGCCCGCCGAGCGGCACGACGAGGCCCTGGAGATCGCCGTCGCCGCCGCCGCGAAGTACACCCCCGGCGACCCCTCGCTGCCCACCACCCGCCTAGGCCCGGCTGTGTCGGCCGCCCAGCGCGACCGCGTGGTGGCCCACATCCGCGCCGGCGTCGCCGAGGGCGCGAAGCTCGCCCTGGGCGGACCCGACCACCCCACCGACCGGGGCTTCCACGTGCGGCCGACCGTGTTCGGCGACGTCGCCCCGGACATGTCCATCGCCCAGGAGGAGATCTTCGGGCCGGTCCTGTCCGTCATGCCGTACCGCGACGAGGACGACGCCGTCCGCATCGCGAACTCCACCGTCTACGGCCTGGGCGGCGCCGTCTTCTCCGCGGACCCGGACCGCGCCCTCGCGGTCGCCAAGCGCCTGCGCACCGGCCAGGTCGACATCAACGGCGCGGCCTTCAACACCGCCGCCCCCTTCGGCGGCTACCGCCAGTCCGGCAACGGCCGCGAGTTCGGCCGCCACGGCCTGGACGAGTTCACCGAACTCAAGTCCGTCCAACGCTGACCCCCGGCGAGAGTCCAACGCCCAGGCCCCGAGAGTCGTACCTTCAGGTCGCGAGAGTCGTACCTTCGGGACCTCTGAGTTCTACGTTCCGGACGTAGAACTCAGGGGTCCTGGGCGTTGGACTCTCGAGGCCCCGGCGTTGGACTCTCGCGACCTGGGCGTTGGACTCTCGGGGCCTGGAGGTTGGACTCTCGCGGGGTCAGGCGGAGCGGAGGACGTTGTCGACCAGGCGCGGGACGGCGGTGCTCACGTCGACCTCGCAGGCCAGGGCCACGTCGGCGACGTGCCCGGCGGCGATCAGCTCGCGCCCCGACACGCACCCGGCCACCGCGTCCGCCACCGACGTGCGCTCGAACGCCCCCGCCGCCATCGCGGCCTCCACCGACGGGGTCCCGTGGTCCAGCAGCGCCGACACCACCGCGCCCGCGCCGAGCAGGTCCTCCACGGCCGGGCGCAGCGGACCGGAGTGCGCCGTCTTCGGGCTGTTGATGTCGATGCCCCACCGCTCACCGCCCGGCACCACGCCGATCGGCCCGCCGCCCGCCAGCGACCGCGCGGCCTCCGCGACCGCGCTCGCGTTGCGCAGGCACGCCGCCAGCACGATCGACCCGCTGTCCGCCGCCAACGCGCACAACGTGGCCCCGTTGGGCGACGGCAGCTCCAGCTCCGTCCCCGCCGGCACCCCCACCAGCGACGACGGCCTCAACGACCACGACGGGTCGGCCGGGCGGGCCGCCCGCGACCTGTCCACCCACCGCACCGGCCGCACCGAACCGCCGCGCGCGACCACGACGTCGGTCGCCGTCGTGAACGACAGCACGTCCACCACGACCAGGACCGCGCACAACCCGCCGAGCGCGGCGACCCCCTCCGCACCCCACTCCAACCGGAGCCGGTAACCCTCTTGACCGAACACCCGGCCAAGGATGGCAGACTTCCTGACGTGCGCGTTTACCTGGGATCGGATCACGCGGGCTTCGAGCTGAAGACCGCCCTCGCCAAGCACCTCAGCGACGCCGGCCACGACGTCGTGGACGTCGGCCCGGCGGTGTACGACGCCGAGGACGACTACCCGCCGTTCTGCATCGAGGCGGCCACCCGGGTCGTCGCCGAGCCCGGCACCCTGGGCGTGGTGATCGGCGGCTCCGGCAACGGCGAGCAGATCGCCGCCAACAAGGTGCCCGGCGCCCGCGCCGCCCTCGCCTACAGCGTGGAGACCGCGAAGCTCGCCCGCGAGCACAACGACGCCCAGCTGATCGGCCTCGGCGCGCGGATGCACACCACCGAGGAGGCGTTCGCCATCGTCGAGGCGTTCCTGGCCACCCCGTTCTCCGGCCAGGAGCGGCACGCCCGCCGCATCGGCATCCTCGCCGACTACGAGCGGACCGGCGAAGCGCCGCCCCTGGCCTGACCGGTGATCCGCGAGCTGCTGTTCCGCGACCTCGACGACGTCTACCTGACCGAGCCGCGGACCGTGATCGAGGGCGCGTTCGACGAACCCCGGTACCTCGAACGGGTGCCGGGGCTGCGCGCCGTCCTCAGCGACGACTCGGAGCGGCGCCACCACCGCTACCTCGCCGTGGTGGCGCTCGCCACGTGGGGCCACGACCCGGTGTACCCGGTGGTCGAGGGCATCGCCGAGGCCGGTCGGCGCTCGCCGTGGTTCAACACCGTCCTCGCCGAGGACCGCGACGCCACGTTCCCGGAGCTGGCGGGCGCGGTCGCCGAGGGCCGCCGGTTCACGTCCTCGCCGGCCCGCCTCGCCGCGGTGAACGCGCTGATCGGCCTCGGCGACGAGGTGCACTTCGGCTGGCCGCTGCGCTACGCCGCCGACGAACCCGGCACCGCCGACGCGCTGGCCGCCGTGCTCGACCGCGGCCTCGACCGCACCGACGAACCGGACTTCGACCGGACCGCGCAGCTCGCCATGCTCTGCTCGGTGCTGGCCGCGCACGCCCCCGGGCGCGCCGTCGACCCGGCCCGCCGCCTGCTGCGCCGCGACTCCCGGCAGCTCGTCCGCCTCTACCTGAACCAGGTGGTCCCGTTCCGTGCCTGAAGGCCACACGCTGCACCGCCTCGCCCGCCTGCACCAGCGCCGCTACGCCGGTTCGGTGGTGCGCGTGTCCAGCCCGCAGGGCCGGTTCGCCGCGTCCGCCGTCGACGGCAGGCTGTTCGAGCGCGCCGAGGCGCACGGCAAGCACCTGTTCCACGTGTACGGGCCGGACGCGACCGTGCACGTCCACCTCGGGCTCTACGGCGGGTTCACCGAGTCGCCGCACCCGGTGACCGAACCCGTCGGCCAGGTGCGGATGCGGGTCGTCGGCCCCACGCACTGGACCGACCTGCGCGGGCCCACCCGGTGCGAGGTGCTGACCGACGACGAGGTCGCCGCGCTGCACGCCCGCCTCGGCCCCGACCCGCTGCGCCGCGACGCGGAACCCGACCTGGCGTGGGCGAAGGTCCACGGGTCCCGACAGACGATCGGCGTGCTGCTGATGGACCAGTCCGTGCTCGCGGGCGTCGGCAACGTCTACCGCGCCGAGGTGCTGTTCCGGCACGGCCTGAACCCCTACGTCCCGGGCCGCGACCTGGACAAGGCGCTGTGGGACGACATGTGGCTCGACCTCGTCGTGCTGATGCGCGCGGGCGTGGGGGCCGGCCGGATCGACACCGTGCGGCCCGAGCACCTGCCCGAGGTCACCGGCCGCGCGCCGCGCGAGGACCGGCACGGCGGCGAGGTCTACGTGTACCGGCGCACCGGGCAGCCGTGCTACCTGTGCGGCACGCCTGTGGCCGGCGCCGAGCTCGCCGGCCGCAACCTGTACTGGTGCCCCACCTGCCAGCCGGCGCGCTAACGGAATACCGTCCCCGCACGATCCTGTGACGCAGGAGGACTGAGGGGGCGTGCGGTGACCGATCCCGTGTTCGGTGGCGACGAGGTGCGCACGGAGCAGGAGATCGCCCGGTGGGCGGCGGGCGTGACGGCGAAGGCCGAGAAGTACCAGGAGATGAGCAGGCGGGTCGCCGCGGTGAGCATCACCGAGGTGTCCCGCGACGGCCTGGTGCGGCTCACCGTGGACGCCACCGGCGCGGTGCAGACCCTGGAGATCAGCGAGCGGGCGAACGGCGGCGCGCAGCTGGCCGCGACCATCCTGGCCACCATGCGCCGCGCGCAGTCCCGGATCGCCGGCGCGGTCTCCGACGTGGTGGGCGAGGTCGGCATCCAGGAGCCGGGAACCGCCGACGCCCTCGTCTCGTCGTACCGGCAGCGCTTCCCCGAACCACCGTCGGACACCCCGCCCTGGGCGGACCAGGTTCGTCCGACCGCACCACCGCCGCCTGCGCGGCGGCCCGTTCAGGACGACGACGACTGGGAAGGCCCCTCGGTCACCGAATGAGGACCACCGGGTGGGGCAGGCGAGCGAGGGGCGGAACGTGAGCGGTTACGAGGTCCCGGTCGAGGAGCTGCGCGGGCACGCCGACCGGTTGCGGGCGGTGGAGGACCAGCTCAACCAGGCCCTCGACGCGGCCCGCCGGGTCAGCATGTCCGGCGAGGCGTACGGGAAGGTCTGCACGATGTTCCCGCCGATCGTGTCGTTCGTCAGCGGCGCGGGCATCGAGTCGATCGGCGAGTGCGCGACCTCCGTCGGCGACGCCATCGCCTCCGTGCGGGGCGCGGCCGACGACTACGAGAACGTCGACCGCGGCAACGCCTCCGCGTTCGCGGGCGGTGCCGCGTGAACAACCCGTTGGTGGCGGAACGGCGCGACTCCACGACCGGTTACACCGGCATCGGCATCGCCGAGTCGGCCGCGGACCTCTACAACGGCGTCTCGTCCGGCTCGTGGGTCGAGGGCGGCCTCGGGTTCGCGGGCACCGGCCTGGAGATGCTCTCGCTCGTCCTCGACCCGCTGGGCACGCTGCTCCAGTACGCCGTGTCGTGGATCATCGAGCACGTCGGGCCGCTGCGCGACGCCCTGAACTGGCTGGCGGGCGACGCCGACCAGATCGCCGCCTACGCGACGACGTGGCAGAACGTGTCGCAGTCCGTCGGCCGGGCGCACGAGGCGCTGACCTCCGAGGTCGCCCGCGGCACGGCCGGCTGGACGGGTGCCGCGGCCGACGCCTACCGCCGGTCGGCCGCCGAGCGGGCCGAGCACATCACCGCGGCGGCCGGGTGCTCCGCCACCGTGGGCACGGTCGTGCAGGTCGTCGGCGTGCTGGTCGGCACGGTGCGCGGCATCGTGCGCGACCTCGTCGCCGAGTGCGTGGCCACGCTCGTCGCCCGCATCCCGCAGTGGCTGGCCGAGGAGGCCGTGACGCTCGGCTTCGCCACGCCGCACGTGGTGGCCTCGGCCGTGGCGATCATCGCCAAGTGGGTCAACCGGATCTCCGACGTGATCACCAAGCTGGTCCGGTCGGTCGCCAGGCTGCGGCCGCTGATGAACCGGCTCGGCGAGATCTGGGAGGCGATCGGGAAGGGGCTCAAGGGGCTGAAGCGGGCCGACGCGCCCGGTGCGCCCCGCACGCCCGACCCCGTGACGCCGCACGCCTCGCCCGACGTGAAGCCGCAGGGCGGGACGATGCCGTCCGGCACGACCGCGCCGTCGTCCACCCCGGGCCCGACCGCGCCGACCGTGTCCGCGCCGCCGACGACGCACACCCCGCCCGCGACGCCCTCCGGTACGACCGCGCCGTCCGGCGCACCCGTGTCCGCGCCGCCCGTGACGCACGCCCCCTCCGGGAGCACCGCGCCGTCCGGCACCACGACGCCTTCCGGGACCACCGTGCCGTCGTCCGCGACCACGTCCCCGCCGACCGGCACGACCACGCCCTCCGCGACCACCACCGCGCCGCCGACGACCCCGGTGTCGACCGGGGGCGGCGGCGGGTCCGGGCCCAAGATCATCCGGCGCGACGACCACTTCCCGGACACCGTCAACAGCGGCGGCATCCGCAAGTCGCACCTCGACGCCGACGGCAACCTGGTGCCCGCCAACCCGCACGGCAAGACCGAGCCGTGGCAGCACGTGCTGGGCGGCAAGGACAAGGTGGCCAAGGCGGACAGCCCGTACACCTCGTTCAGCGTCGAGGGCGGCGACGCCAAGCTGTACGGCAACAAGGAGGTCCGCCTCGACCACGAGCGGCTCCAGGCCGACATCGACGCGGGCAAGGTCACCGACGTCGAGATCCTGCCGCCCGCCAAGGTGGAGGCGTCGTTGCAGGGCGAGGTCAACCGGCTCGCCGGGCGCGACGTCGACGTGACCCTGCCGCACGACGCGACCCCCGACCAGGTGCGGAGGTTCGCCGAGGACCTGGGGCTGTCCAAGGGCAAGACCGAGTCGATCATCAGCCGCGTCCAGGGCCTGCTCAACACCCGCCGCGACGGCGAGTGGCTGATCAAGGGCACCGTCCCGGCCGAGTACGTCCAGGGGCCATACGATGTCTGAGGTGGACGGCCTGGTCAGGGAACTGCTCTACACCGACTTCGACGGTCACCCGGTGGGCGACCCGGACGAGGTGATCAACGCCGCGTTCGACGACGACCGGTACACCGCGCGGGTCGAGCCGCTGCGCGGGCTGCTGGCGACCGGAACGCCCTACGAGCGGTTCCTGGCCTGCTGCGCGCTGGCCACGTGGGGCGAACTGGACGGCTACCGGGCCGTGGTGGACGCGGCGGCCGACCCCGACGCCTCGCCGTGGCGCGGTGAGCTGGTCGACCGGCGCTACTCGGTGGACGAGACGTTCGCCCACCTGGCCCGCGCGGTCGGGCTGGGGGAGGACTTCACCGCCGCCAAGGGCACCGAGGAGGAGCGGCTGGGCGCGCTGCGCGCGCTCGTCCGGATCGCCGACACCGAGTACTTCGACTGGCAGCTGGCGTTCGCCCTGGACCGGCGGACCCTGCCGCGCGTCGTGGACGACGTGGCGGCCGTGGTGCGGCGCGGCACCGACCGGTTGGCGGGGGACGAGCGGCCGTCGTTCGACCTGGGCGTGCAGCTGGCCGACCTGGTGGCCGCTGCGGCGCAGGTCGACGAACGCCTCGCCGTCGGCCTGGGCGGCGACCTGGTGCGCGTGGACAGCTCGCCGAAGGTGCTCGTGCACCTGGCGGCCGTCGTGTCGCGCGGCACCGGGCCGGTGACCCTCAAGTTCGCCGACTACCTCGCGTCGGTCGGCGACGACGAGGTGCGCAAGGCGTTGGCCGACGCCCTGGCCCGCCGCAACGGGTAGGGCGCCGGCCGGGACGTGCCCCCGGTCGGGACCGGGGGCCGGCGGGGGCTAGAAGTCGAAGCCCCCGCCGAAGTCGCCGCCACCGAAGTCGCCGCCGCCGCCGAAGTCACCGCCCGCGTCGCCACCGGCGTCACCACCGTCACCGCCGCCGTCACCACCGTCGCCGCCGTCCTCCTGGCCGTCGGCGTACCCGTCGGCGTAGGCCACGCCCGCCATGCCCGAGAACATCGCGCTGAACAGCAGCATCGAACCGAGGCCCCACGCGCCCGCGACCAGCGCCGGCTTCCACCACGGCTCCGAGTACCAGCCCTGCGGCACCGGCCGACCGGCCACCACACCGCCGGGGTAGTAGTGCGGCGTCCGCGAACCCGGCTTCGGCGAGGCGATGTAGCGGTGCCCCTCCACCTCGACGTCGCGGTCCTCCGACACCTTGCCCGCGCGGCCCTGACCGGTGAGGTCGGGCAGCTCCGGACCCGGGTCGATGCCCATCGCGGTGCGCGCGGCCCGCACGTAGTACAGGCCCTCCATCGCGGTCTGCGTCACCAGCCGGCACTGCTCCACCGTGCGGGCCTGCTCCATCTGCGACCCGGCCGCGGTGAACCGCTCCGAGGCGTCCGCCATCGCCTGCTGCGAGGCCACGTCCGTGCCGGTCAGGTTCATCACCTGCCCGCCGAGCCGCTCGACCCACCGCCGAGCGTCGGCCTGCGCGTCCTCCAGCTCCCGCTGCCGCCTGGTCGCGGCCGTCTTCACGTAGTACCAGCCGGCGCCCACGACGAGGACCAGCAGCACGAGCAGCACTATCCCGGTGCCCATCAACCCTCCCGGTGCCTGTGTCCCGACAACGCGCGGTGACCGGTGCGGGTTCCCGAAAAGCCTAGAAGACCTCGGGGCAGTGGGGTTCGCGCTCACCGAGGAAGGCGTGCGACAGGGCGCGCACGGCACCCGGCGTGACCTCGTGCACCTGCTGCGCGCGGGCCAGCACGGCGAGCCTCGTCCCGCCGAGGTAGGCCGCGCCCAGCGCCTGCGCGTCCAGCCGCACGTCCGGGTCGGCCGTCACCCGTTCGACGGTCGCCGCGCCGCCCTCCGCGGTGAACCTGACCCGGCCCGCGTTCCACGGGCAGAACGCGTCCTCGACCTCCAGCACCAGGTCGACGTCCGAGGAGTAGCGGCGGGCGGCGAGCGCGCGGTCCACGTCCACCAGGCGCGCCCACAGCGAGTCCGCCCGGCCGCGCAGCGCCAGCCGCGGGTCCGCCAGCAGGTGCGTGACCGGGTCGTCGGGGGCGGTGTAGAACTTCAGCTCGCCCACCATGTCGAGGTCGAGCAGGTAGCGGTACAGGGCGGCGAACGCCTCGTCGGTGCGGGCGACGAGCTCGCGCACGTGCACCTCGTTGCGCGGGCCCCGGTCCTGCCAGTCGTGCTTGACCCGGTAGACCACGTACCCGTCCGGGTGCAGCGCGTACCGGTAGGCGGTGAGGCCGCCGCGGTCGCGCTCCTCGTCGGCGAGCTGGTGGGCCCAGTTGGCGCCCGTGCGGCTCAACCAGCCCGGCCGGGTGGGGCGGAGCTCCTGGTAGAGGGCGTCGAGCACCGGCATCGCCTCGTCCCGGCCCACCTCGCGCACCCGGCCGTCACCGGTGCGGACGTCCCGGCGGAACGCCGCGCCGCGCGGCACCGACAACCGCGTGAACTCCGCGGCCTGCCCGTAGCCGAACCGGCCGTAGATGCCCGCCTCCGACGCCCACAGCAGGGCCACCGCCTCGCGGCCCTCCTCGTGCAGGCCGTGCAGCTGGGCCGTCATCACCCGGGTGAGCACGCCGCGCCGGCGGTGACCGGGCCGCACGCCCACCGACGTCACCGCCGCGACCGGCACCGGACCCGCGCCCGGCACCGTGACCTCGCGCGACTGGACGCCCCCGCCGCCGATCAGCTCGTCGCCGTCGAACACGCCGTGGTGCCGCTCGGGTTCGAACAGGTCGCGCCACCGCTCGGCGTCGACCGTGTCGAACTGGAACGCCTGGTCGACCATGCGCTGGAACTCCGGCAGGTCCGCCGGGCCCAGGGTGCGGAGGGTGAGCGCCATGCGCTCGTTCATACGCCGGTCACCGCCGTCGCGCGAACGGATTCAGGGGTCGCGCCCGCCGGTCGTGATCGGCCATGCTGCGTCCTTGGACGCCCAGGCACCCGACCGGCAGGCACCCGGACAGCCGCCGGACCCGCGGTCGCCGGACCCGCGGTCGCCGGACCCGCAGTCACTGGACCCGCACGAGCTGGCGAACGCCCTGCGCACCGAGGCGGCGTCGCCGGCGGCGGCGGTCGACCTCTCCCGCCTCGACCGCCCGGTGCCCGCGTGCCCCGGCATGACCGTGCGGGACCTGGTCGAGCACGTCTCGGCGGTCCACCGGCACGTGACGCGCTGGGTGACCCGGGGCGCGCGCCCGTCGACCACCGCCCCCGAACAGCCGCCGCCGGGCACCGACCCCGTGGACCGCTACCGCGTCGGCGCGGCGGCGCTGCTCGGCGTGCTGGACCCGGCGCGCGCGGCGGAACCCGCGGCCACGTGGTGCCCGTGGGACCAGACGCTCGGGTTCTGGCTGCGCCGCATGGCGCACGAGACCGCCGTGCACCGCGTCGACGTGCAGGCCGCCGACGGCCTGGCCGCGCCCCTCGAACCGGGGCTCGCCGCGGACGGCGTGGACGAGGTGCTCCGCCTGTGGCTGGGCTGCCACCAGCCGCCGCGCGCCCACGCGTCCGGCGCCGCCGTGTCGCTGCGCGTGCCGGGCCGCGAGTGGACCGTCGCCCTGCACGAGGGGATCGTCGACTACTGCCCCGGCGCGGCCCCGGACGCCGTGGTGAGCGGCTCGGCGTCCGACGTCGACCTGTGGCTGTGGGGCCGCTGCCCCGAGTCGTCGCTGTCGGTGGAGGGCGACGTCGCCGCCGTGCGGGCGTTGCGCGACGCCGTGGCGGCCGTGACGGTGTAGGAAGGCGCCAGTGCGTTCACCGCACATCGCGGTGAACGAGGGCCGTACGGGGGAGGACACTGTTCCGGTGCGCAACCTGTCGCTGGTCCTGAGGTGCCTGGTGACCTTCGCGATCGGCGTGCTCATGGTCCTGCTGGCGATCAGGTTCGGCGAGGTCCTGTGGCGCGCGGTGACCGCCTACGGCAGGTGATCCGCCAGGTCCGGCGGCACCCCGTGGCCGCCGTCGAACACCCGGACGACCACCCCGGGCAGCTCCCGCACCCGCCGCACCACCTTCCGCGCGTCCTGCGCCCGGCTCCGCCGCCCCACCAGGACCGTCGCCCTGGCCCGGACCCGCGCGAGGTCGACCCGGCGCGGCAGCACCAGCCCCGTGCGCCAGTGGGTGAGCGCGATGACCGCCGCCGCACTCGGCTCGACCCCCGAGATCCACCGCAGGTAGCGCCGCCAGGCCCACTCGCCCCCGCTCACCTTCGCGGCCACCGCGTAGAGCACCGCGCGAACCCGGTAGGGCGCGAAGGCCCCGGCCGCGGGCTCGACCAGCACCACCTCGCCCACCGGGTGCAGCGCGGCGACCCACGCCCCGTAGGACACGCCCACCAGCAGCGGGTCGTCCAGCCCGAGCCCGTCGAGCACCTCGCTCAACCACGCGTTCATGTCCGTCAACGGCCGCGTCTGCACCCCGCCACCCGCGTCCCCCAGGACGTCGACCGCGTACACCGGCCTGCCGATGCCGCGCACCACACCGGCCCACATCGCCGACGTGACCCCGGCCCCGTGCAGCAGGACGACGGCCCGACCGCCACCGTTCCGCCGGTAGACCCTCGTCGTCCCCCACGAGGTCGGCACGTCGAGCACCTCGTGCTCCGGCCACTCCGCCATCGCCGCCGCGTAGGCCGACCGGAACCTCCCCGCCGCCGCCCCACTCCGAAACTGCCCCACCCCGGCCACAGTTCCCCCCTCAGCGTCTGTCAGTCATCCTCGACAAGGGGTGACGAAGCAGAACTCGTTCCCCTCGGGATCGGCCAACACCTGGAAGCTGCCGCTCTCGTCGGTCCGAACGTCACCCACCACGGTCGCCCCCAACCCCGCGGCCAGCCGGGTCGCCGCGCCGATGTCGTCGGTCGTGACGTCGAGGTGGAGGCGGTTCTTCACGGCCTTGCCCTCGGGCACGGGCTGGAACGCGAGGCGGGGCCACCCGGGCGGCACGACGTGCGACCACCCGGAGGGGCGGTCGACGACGTCACCCCCGAGCACCGCCGCCCAGAACCGGACGAGCGCCGCCGGTCGCCGGCAGTCCACGACGATCTGCTCAAGTCGCACACCCCATGATGCGCGCCCCGGGCCCCGGCGTCCCCCGAACCGCGAAGTCCACAAAGGACGCACCCTCGCCCGCGCCTGGCACCAGGTTCACCCGCAGGAGGTCCACCCGTTCCGCCCCACCGGTCCGATCCCTTGTGCCACCCCGGGTCCGAGGACCAAGCTTCGCGCCGTGCACCACCACCCCACCGCGGCCACCCCGCCGCGCACCTACTACGCCGCCGTGACCCGGACGGTGCTGACGGCGCTGGGCACCACCCGCCCAACCGCGCCCACCGCCGTGGTCGTGGAAGAGTTGGCAACCGTCGAGGAGCTGCGCGAAGCAGTGGAGGGGCAGGGGCACGCCGGAGGCACGACGGCACCGGCGGAGCAGGCCGCATCACCGGGTGAACGACACCTGCACGCGATTGACCTGCAAGGGGAAGACGAGAGCGGGTGACGGGAATCGAACCCGCATGACCAGCTTGGAAGTGCGGCGTCAACCCCAGCTCACCGCTCGTGACCAGTTGGCGCCTCAACCGCAGTTGACCGCTGCTGGCCCCGTTGGCCTGGGCTAATCGCACGCTAATCGCACGGTCGGGCAGGGTGTCCCGCCTACCTTAAGACGCCCGCAAGCCTCGCAAACGGGTGAATCCACGGTCACTTTGTCGGAAGTCGCACAACGACAGCAGTGATCTTGAATCAAGTAGTAAGGTCGACTACGTTGCTTGGACTGACGGGAGCGTCTCGATGAGTGGCGAAGATGGCGACCAAGACATAAACGACAACAGAGTGGTCAACGTTTTCCATGGGAATGTTGTTCAATCTGTTCAGTTTGGCGGGCGCGTAACTCTTGACGGGAAGATTGATGCGTACTCGGAGCGCCGTCAGTCCTTCTTGTTCGACTTCTATTCACAGGCCTTCAAGCAGGCTGAAATTACTTTCCGTATGAGCTTTATATTTATGGCAATCGGTGCGGCTGTCGTACTTGTAGGCGGTGGTCTGGCACTCCTGCGTGGGGGTGGCCCCGGTCTCAACTATGCGGCTCTCGTGTCGAGTGTGAGTGGTGTCATCATTGGAACGTGTGGCGGCGCATTCGCACTCCATGCTAATCGTGCGCGGAAGCACTTGACCGAGCAGGCTGAGAAAATTGAGAAAGATCTTCAATCCGATCGGCGAGTGCAGCAAACTCTTCAACTCATCGAACAGGTCGACGACCAAGTGCTAAGAGATCGACTGAAGAGTGTTACTGCTATGCGCGCTCTTGATGTCGAGCCAGATGCCCAAACTGTTACCAGTCACCTGCTGTCAGAGATTCCTGCTGTAGAGCCGAAAGCGTTGCCTCGAAACAGGCGGCGCGATTCGCGGTGAACCGTTCTGGTGGGGTTTGAATCGTATGCAGGCTCGCTGCTCGGAGGCGGTGATTTTCGTTAGGCGCATGTCGCGAAACCGCGATCCTCGTTGGCAAGACGGCGGAGCCGTCGCGGCAGTCGATCGCCGTGCCCAGCGCTGGCAGTCGTATGACCGTGCGATCGTCCCGAGCCTGGTGACTGGGAGTGGCTTGGCGACAGCACGCATCCGTGTGCGCGCCGCTTCGCCTGCCACATGCATCGACTCCGCGCGCGGCCGACGGGCGGAGCGGAGCGGGAGCCCGGCGTGCCGCGATGCGGGGAGTCGGTGCAAGTGTGCACCGGGACTGGCCGCGCGTCGCCGCATGCGGCGCGCCTTGATCCCGTAGAGCGGAATTCGGCAACGCAGCAGGTTAGACCGGTTGCGGTGCTGCGGCGCGAGCGGTCTGCCTAGGGTGTTGGGCGTGGATCTGGTCGCACGGGCCTACTCAGTGGCTGAAGGTCGGCTCGCCTCATCGTTGCCTCGGCGGTGGACGCATGTGCGAAGCGTTGCGAAGCGGGCTGGGCTGGCGGCTGAGGTCGTTGAGGATGCGGAACGGGAGCTGTTGACGGCGGCGGCTGTACTTCACGATGTGGGGTATGCGCCGGAGCTGGCGGAGACCGGGTTTCATTCGCTTGATGGGGCTCGATACCTCGAACGGCAGGGCTTTCCGGAGCGGTTGTGTGCGCTTGTGGCTCATCACTCGTGCGCCTACCGGGAGGCGGAGTTGAGAGATTGCTCGGCGGAGCTGGCGCGCTGGATGGATGAGCAGACGTCGCTGCGGGATGTGCTGTGGTGGGCGGACATGACCACCGGGCCGGATGGCGACACGATCGGAGTTCGCGAGCGGATCGCGGAGATTCAGGCTCGGTATGGGCCGGAAGACCTGGTGACCTTCTTCGTCCGCCAGGCGGAGCCTGAGTTGGTGGCTGCGGTGGAGCGTACGGAGGCTCGGTTGTGGGACGCTGGGGTTGAGGTCAGGTGAAGTAGGGATCGGCGCGGTTGCTTAGGCCGTGCTCGATGCGTAGGCGGATCGATGGGTGGATGTCCAGGTTCGGTAGGCGGTCGGGTTCTACCCAGTCGACCTCCTTGGACTCACTGCTTGTGCGCAGCTCGCCTCCAATGGGCTGAGCGCGAAAGCAGATGGAGAACTCCTGGCGCACCTCGCCGTCGTCGTAGGCGATGACGTGGTTCGGGTTGGAGTACAGACCGACTAGGCCGGTGACCTCTACGTGGATGCCGGTTTCCTCTTCGACCTCGCGGACGACGGCTCGGGAGAGGGTTTCGCCTACCTCTTGACCACCGCCGGGGATGGCGTACTTGTCGTTGTCGGTGCGCCGGATCATGAGGAGACGGCCGGTTGAGTCCTGGACGATGGCGCTGACGGCTACCCGGATGCTGTTCGCCTTCGGGCCGTTCGGGTCGTTGAGGTAGTCGGTGCGACTCATGGCTCGACCTTGTCAGAAGGTGGCGCGCTTCGCTCCGGCCCAGACGGCTTCCATGCTCTCGGAGTAGGTCTCGAAGAGGTCGCCTGCGGAGAGGCGGCGCAGGTGGAGGGCTGGAGCGTGGGCACCGGGGAAGCCGTAGACGTGGGTGTTGACGATCATCTCGTCGTCGAAGCGGAACACCGAGTTGTAGAGGGTCGTCTTGTGGAGGCGGACCTCGATGCCGGGGACGTCGGCCAGTGGACGGACGAACGCCAGGGCGTTGCGGATGCGGGCGGCGACGGTGCCCTTGCCCAGCTGTTCCTCCTCGCTCCGCCTGGACGCCTCGCGGGCTGCTGGGTCGCCGAAGAGGAGACGGATGCGGGTTCCGGCCTCGGCCTTGCGGCGCAGCTCCTTGGCGAAGGTCGGGCGTTCGACCAGGAACAGGGCGGCCAAGGAGAGCACTTCGATGTGCTTGGTGGCGTCGTTGAGGAGGCGGTCCCACAGGTCCGCGGGGACGTTGTTGCGGTGGGGGTAGACCTTGACCACCTCGGACTCTGCGATCTCCGCCTTGCGGTCGGCAGCCACCGCGTCGGGCCACAGGTAGTTCTCGGTCTCTCGGACCATCGAGGCGATGGCGTGACGGTGGCGGGGGTAGGGGACTCGGCCCCTGGTGATCCAACGCTCCACGGTCTTGGGGTCTACGCCGGTCGCCCTTGCCACGTGGTCCAGGTCCAGGCCGTTGCGGAGCAGGGCTTCTCGGAGGCGTTCGTTGGCCATCGGTACCTCCGTGGTGACGACTTGGGACGTCTTCAAAGTAGCAGGGACGTCCTTAGAAGTCCCGCTATGCGGTGCTTGCGTCCCGCTGATCAGCCGAAAGTGGTGAGTGTCGAGATGCCGGACAGGTGGTCCGGCCGACGCTGACGACAGGAGAACGGCTGTGGCGATCTCGGGTGGGAGCAGGCTCCCCACGTCGCACGACTTCGTGTTCCCCCGTGGGGCGCTGGTGATGGGTGTGGAGCCGGTGCTCAAGTTCCAGACGGCGGAGGAGCGCAGCAAGGGGCTGCCCGTCCAGCAGGAGACCGACAAGGAGTCGGGGCTGTTGGTGTGGTCGGTGCTGGTGATCGACCAGGCGGCGGAGCGCAAGACCGATGCTGTGGTCACGGTCAAGATCGCCGCTCCTCACCAGCCGGTGCCGCCGGAGGCGATCCCGGGCACGGACGTGCGACCGGTGGTCTTCGAGGGGCTGACGGTCACCCCTTGGATTGACGACAAGGCGTGCCGGGGTGCGCACGGAGGTGAGCGGCACCGGTGCCGGGCGAAGCTCGGGTACAGCCTGCGGGCCTCCGGCATGGGGCCGGTTGTCGTGAAGTCCTCTGCCAAGGCCGCGTAGTCCGGTGGGTGCGGACATGGTGCGGGTTCACGTCACCGCTGACTTACCGATTCGCGGGTCGGCCCTGCCCTTCGCCGATCGGGTGGAGGTCCGGTTCGGCAAAGCGTTCCCGGTGGTCCTGGTGATCGACCGAGCGGCGCTCGCCGGGCTGCGGGCCGCGCTGGAGCAGGGAGCGAACGAACTCGACAGTGCGGGAGGTGCGGTGTGAAGGCCAAGACGAGGACGCCTGACCCGTGGGCTGCGGCGATGGCGGTGACATTGCTCAAGGACGCGCACGAGATCGTGGGTCGGTTGATGCCCGCGCCGGATGCCGAGCCTGAGGTGTTGCGGGACTTCTACCTGCGGTCGGCTCAGGTCTACGACCGGGTGGCGGAGGTGGACCGGGGGCACCACCACGAGGCGCTGTACTGGGCGAAGCGGGAGCGGTCCAAGGGTGAGCGCATCGCCCGTGTGCTGGAGATGGGTACGGCTGGGGGTGGGAGTGATGAGTAGTCCGCGGTTGCGTTCGGTCCCGGTCGGGAGGTCCGGGCGTGTCGTTGGTCGGCGCGATCTGGGGTACACGGTGCGGCTGCGGGCGGAGGTGTTCCGCAAGGCGGTGACGCTGGCCGGCTACCGGTCGGACTACGAGTTGGCGCGGGCGATGGGCGTCAACCGCTCGACCATCAGTCGGGTGAGGTCGGGGACCTTGACGCCGGGGCAGGGGTTCATCGCGGGGGCGTTGGTGGTGCTCGCGCCGATGGGGTTCGACGACCTGTTCACAGTCGATTCGCAGTAGGACCTGTGTGGCGTGGTGTGGGCCGCGTCGGCGGACAACTGAACAGATCACGTCCTGGTGGGTGTGGTCGCGGGGAACGGGCCGAGTCTTGGCGGGCCAAGCCTGTTCCCCGCGACGCACTGACCGGGCATCTCATGCGGTTTTCGTTGACACACAAGGGAAATCCGGTCATGTCAAGGCTATCGGTACGTGGGGGACGTGCGTCAAGTCGACGCGGTTCGTCCGATGTGTGGAAGCTGTCCAACGGTCGCCCCTGCGGGATGTGCGGGCGGTTCGGCGTCTACGCCCCGAACCAGCTCCTCTGCTGTTCCTGCCTGGGCTGGTTGCCTCTGATCTTCGCCCCAGTGGGGCGTGCGTGATGGGCGGTGGTGGTCGATGGGTCGATCCGGCTCCGTTCGAGGGTGCTCGGCCTCGGGTGCCGTGGTGGGTGCTGGTGCCGGGCAAGCTGCGGTGGCTCGCGTTCTTGGTGGCGCTGGTGTGGCTGGTGTTCGCCGGGGGCATGCGCCTGGTGCTCGTTGTCATCCGGTACCCCGTGGTCACGTTGGTGCCGGTCTCGGCGGCCTGGTGCTGGTGGCGGTTCGGGTTCTCGCCGCTGGTACTGGCGCTGTTGTCGCTGGTAGCGGGTCTGATCATCTGGTCTGGGCTGGATCGGGACTCGTTCCTGCGGCACTGCTGGTACCGGCTGCTCACCGAGTGGCGGCGGGCAACCGTCTATGTGCCTCGCTGGCGGTCGGTGATGCGCCTGGCGGACCTCGTCAAGCGGGATCGGGGGCGTGAGTACCGGCCCGAACTGCGGCGGGTGCGGTCGGAGGGGTGGCGGGACCGGGTTCGGGTGCGGATGATCCCGGCGCAGGCCCCGGAGGCGTGGGAGCTGCGACGGGACGGGCTGGCGCACTCGTTCGGTGCTCGGTCGTGCCGGGTGCGGGTGCTGCGGCCTCGGGTGATCGAACTCGACTTCGTCCACCGCGACCCGCTGGCCCGACCGCTGCCCGTTCCCGCGCTGACTGATGGCGAAGTCGACCTCAAGCGGGTGGTGGTCGGGCGGACGGAGACCGGCAAGCCGTGGCGGCTGCGACTGCTCGGGTCACAGGTGCTCGTGGTCGGCGTGCCCGGTGCGGGCAAGGGCTCGGTCCTCTGGGCGATCGTGTGGCAGCTCGCCCCGGCGGTCCGGGCCGGGCTCGTGCGCCTGGTGGGCATCGACCCGAAGGGCGGCATGGAACTCGGGCAGTGCCCGGACGCCTTCGACCGCGTCGTGTACGACAACGGCCCGGAAGCTGTTGCCCTGCTTGAGGAAATGGCCGCAGAGGTCAAGGAGCGGGCGACTCGGTACCGGGGTGTGCGGCGGCTGTGGGCACGCTCGACCGGGGAGCCGTTCACGGTCTTGGTGGTCGATGAGCTGGCGGACCTGATCGCCTATCAGCCGGACAAAGGGCTGCGGGAGCGCGCGGCGCGGGCCATCCAGACGATCACCTCTCAGGGGCGGGCTCCGGGGTACGCGGTCGTCGGGCTGGTACAGGACCCGCGCAAGGAGGTCGTGGGGTTCCGGCACCTGTTCAGCACCCGCGTGGCGCTCCGCCTGGACGAGCCACAGCAGGTCGACATGGTCCTCGGCGACGGCGTGAGGCAGCGGGGCGCGGCGGCTCACGAGATCGGCGAGAACACGCCCGGCGTCGCCTGGGTCAAGCAGGACGGACAGCGGGAGCCGGAGCGGGCTCGGGCCTTCCACGTCACCGACGCGGACCTGGTCGAGCTGAGCACGTTCCTGGCAGACGCCCAAGTGCACGACTTCCCGGCTCGGCCGGACGGCACGGGGGAGGTGGCGGCATGAGCGAGTACCTGACCCGTGCGGACCGCATGAAGCAGCCGGCGGCGCTCGACGTGGCTCGGGCGGTGGCCGAGGAGCACGGGGTGTGCGTTCGTCCGCTCGCCAAGGAGCGGATCGACCTGGACACCGGCCGGGTGGACATCGTGCCGGTGCCGTGCGGCTCGACGGTCTCCAGCGTGTGCCCGACCTGTGCGGAGAAGAACCGGCGGTTGCGGATGGCGCAGTGCCGTGAGGGGTGGCACCTGGCCGAGGAACCCGACTTCACCCCCGACGCGCCGACCGAGGATCAGCGGGCGCTGACGGCGTTCCGGGCCGACCTGGTCAAGGCGTACCGGGCGGCCGTCGAGGAGGAGGACGAGATCGGCGCGGAGGAGGTGCGCGAGGAGGTCACCGAGGTTGACGAGGAGCTGCGGCAGCTTGGAGTCCGCGGGAAGCTCCCGGCCCTGGAGGCCCGGCCTCGGGCTGTCCGGAAGCGGTCGACCAGGCGGCGGCAGGACGCGCCCAACCTGCCTCGGCGGCCCGTGACCAAGCGGACGGTGGGGCGGGTGTTCGGGGGCAGGTACCGGCCCTCGACGTTCCTCACCCTGACGCTCGACAGCTACGGCAGGGTGCGCAGCGACGGCACGCCGGTCGACCCGACGACGTACGACTACCGGCGGGCGGCTCGGGACGCGGTGCACTTCGCGGCCCTGCTCGACCGGTTCGTGCAGAACCTCCGGCGCTGCGTCGGCTGGGACGTGCAGTACTTCTCCACCGTCGAACCGCAGCGTCGGCTGGCGCCGCACTGGCACGCCGCCGTCCGGGGCTCCATCTCGCGCACGGAGCTGCGGGCCGTCGCCGAGGCCACCTACCACCAGGTGTGGTGGCCCGCCCACGACGAGATCAAGTACAGCGGCGACCACCGCCCGGTCTGGGACGCGCGGGCCAGGGGGTTCGTCGACCCCGTCACCCGCGAAGCGCTTCCCACCTGGGAGGAGGCGCTTGACCAGGTCGAGCGTCCGGCGCACGTGGCCCGGTTCGGGGTGCAGGTGCACTCCAAGGGCATCCTCGGCGGCACGGAAGAGGCCGGGCGGCACATCGGCTACCTGACGAAGTACCTCACCAAGTCCATCGGTGAGTGCTTCGAGGCGCGGACCGGCCGCCAGGAGGACCACGCGGAACGGCTGTCCGCCGAGCTGGCCGTCACGCCCTGCTCGCCGCAGTGCCCCGTCTGGCTGCTCTACGGGGTCCAGCCCAAGGGCGCTCGGCTGTCGATGGAACCCGGCAAGTGCAAGGGCAAGGCGCACAAGCGCTCCACCCTCGGCGTGGCCGGCCGGCGGGTGCTCGTGTCCCGGAAGTGGTCCGGCAAGTCGCTCGCCGACCACAAGCACGACCGACTCACCTTCGTTCGGCAACTGCTCGCCGACGTGGGGATCACCGGCGACGACCAGCCCCGGCGGGTCGTCTGGAACAACGTCCGGCCCGGTGACCCGAACGTGCCCCCAAGACCACACCTGCTGCTGCGGGCGGTCGCGGAGCGGCGTCGCTGGAAGGCCGAGTACACGGCGGCGCTGCTCGCCTCGGCCGGACCGCCGAACTCTTCGGCAACCGCTCA
This sequence comes from Saccharothrix sabaoui, assembly GCF_051756985.1. Taxonomy (NCBI): domain Bacteria; kingdom Bacillati; phylum Actinomycetota; class Actinomycetes; order Pseudonocardiales; family Pseudonocardiaceae; genus Saccharothrix; species Saccharothrix sabaoui. The sequence continues at coordinate 63,980 of NZ_JBPKJK010000002.1, read as the reverse complement.
AGCTGCGTGAACAGGGGGGCAGGCATGACCGATCACCTCACCGTCGCGGAAGCGGCGGAGTACATGAACACCACCGTCCGGTTCGTCCGGCGGCTCATCGCGGAACGGCGCATCGCCTTCCACCACCTCGGGCGGCACGTGCGGCTCAAGCGGGCCGACGTGGACGACTTCATCGACACCGGCCGGGTCGAACCGGTCAGGAGGGCCGCCTGATGGCGAACAAGAAGAACCACCGGCAGTTCGGCCACATCCGCAAGCTGCCGTCCGGCAGGTTCCAGGCGAGCTACCTGGGGCCTGACGGGCTGCGGAGGTACGCGCCGGACACCTTCACGACCAAGACCGACGCCAACGCCTGGCTGTCCACGGTGGAGGCCGATCTCCTCCGGGGTGAGTGGGTCGACCCGCTGCTCGGGAAGGTGGCGCTCAAGGAGTACGGGGAGCGGTGGATCAAGGAACGGCAGCTCGGTGTCCGCACTCGCGAGGAGTACAACCGGCAGTTCCGGCTCTACGTCGACCCGTTCCTCGGGGCGAAGCTGCTCAACTCGATCACCACGGAGACGGTGCGGACCTGGCGGCAGCACCTGCTCGACAGCGGCCGGTCGCACAGCACAACGGCCAAGGCGTATCGGCTGCTGCGGGCGATCATGAACACCGCCCTGGACGACAACCGGGTCAAGCGCAACCCGTGCCGGATCAAGGGGGCAGACCAGGAGCACGCGCCCGAACGGCCCGTGGCGACCGTGGAACAGGTCTTCGCGTTGGCGGAGGGCATGCCCTCCCGGTTCCGGGTGCTGGTGCTCGCCGCCGCCTTCACCGGTCTGCGGTGGGGTGAGCTGATCGCCCTGAGGCGCTGTGACGTCGACCTGGACGCGCCCTCGGTCCGGGTGCCCCGGCGGCTCGCCCAGCTCGACAGCGGCCGGCTCGTGGAGGGACCGCCGAAGTCGCAGGCCGGCTTCCGGACGGTCGCCCTGCCGGGCATCCTCGTGGACGACTTCCGGCGTCACCTGATGGCGTTCGTCAAGGCCGGGGCGGAGGAACTGGTCTTCATCGGCCCCAAGGGCTCACCGCTGAGGCGGAGCAACTGGCGCAAATCGGTCAAGTGGGCCAGGACCGTGGAACTGCTCGGCCTGCCCGAGGGCTTCCACTTCCACGACCTCCGCCACACGGGCAACAACCTCGCCGCCGCGTCCGGTGCCAGCACGCGGGAGCTGATGCACCGCATGGGGCACGGGAGCATGAGGGCGGCCCTGATCTACCAGCACGCGACCAGCGAGCGGGACAAGGAGATCGCCGACAACCTGAGCGAGAGGGTCCAGGCGGCGAGGGACCAATCGCACGCCAATCGCACGACGTGATCGACGGGCGCTGCGGGGGTGTGGCCTCGAAGGGGGCTGCACCCCCGTTGACCTGCAAGGTAAGTGCTGGAGCGGGTGACGGGAATCGAACCCGCATGACCAGCTTGGAAGGCTGGGGCTCTACCATTGAGCTACACCCGCGACGCGCCTACCGGGGTGGGCGCGGGGGTAGTTTAGCCGGTCGCGATACCCTTGTGGTGACCGGGGCGTGGCGCAGCTTGGTAGCGCACCCGCTTTGGGAGCGGGGGGTCGCAGGTTCAAATCCTGTCGCCCCGACGGTTGCCCTGACCGGCCCGGAGCCGGGTTGGTCAGGGCGTTCGGTCAGCCGCCCAGCTCGGTGACGGCGGTGGTGATCGCCGCGGCTTGTTCTTCGAGTTCCCGGTCGCTCGACCCGTCTTCGACGCCGCGTCCCAGGAGTTCGGTCCTCGACACGAGCACCAGGGCGCCGCGGAGGGGGTCGGTGTCCAGGTCGTCCTGCTGCACGACCTCCACCCGTCCTTCGACCAGGACCAGGGTGGGGTCCGGCAGGGGTGACGCCAGCAGTTCGCGCAGGTGGGTGGCGGTGACGGTCATGCCGTCTGCCTACCCGTGTGCCGCGGTGCGAAACGCCGCGACGCGAAACGCGGCGGTGCGGGACGCGGCGGTGCGGGACGCGGCGGTGCGGGACGTGGTGGTGCCGGACGTGGCGGTGCGGAACGTGGCCGTTCTTGAGCACACCCGCGCCATCGGGTGCTCAAGAACGGCTCCCCCGTCGCTACGCCGGAGTAGCCACCTGCTCGCTCACCACCTGGGCCGCCGCGGACACGAGGGCCGTGACGGACGGGTTGGTCGAGTTGTCCTGCCGCCACGCGAACTGGGTGTAGACCCGGAACGGCGGCACCCACGGCAGCCGGCACAGCCGACCGTCGGCGAGTTCCGCGGCGACCGTCACCTCGGGGACGAGCGAGATGCCCAGGCCCGACGTGACCGCGCGCTTGGCGGCGTCGATCGAGTCCAGCGCCAGCACCGGCGACCTGGACTCGGTGTCCTGCAGACCCAGGGCCTGCTCGAACTGCTCGTAGTAGCTCGCGCCGTTCTCGGCCCGGATGAGCGTGCTGCCGCGCAGCTCGTCCTCCGTGATCACCGAACGGCGGGTGAGGGCGTGCGTGGGGCCGGCGACCATCACCAGCGGCTCGGGGCACAGCACGGTCGTCTCCAGGCCCTCGCGCGGTTCCACGGAGCCGATGAAGAACGTGCAGTCCAGTCGCCCTTCCCGCACCGAGGACAGGTTCGCCTGGGTGTTGCGGGAGTGCAGGGAGATCTGGACGCTCGGGTACCGCCAGCACATGTACTCGATCAGCGGTAGCAGACGGTAGTCGGTCAGACTCTGCGCGCTACCGATGACCAGCTTGCCGTGCGGCTCGCCGTTCATCGTGATCGCTTTCCGCGCTTTGTCCGTCAACGTGATGATGTTGCGTGCGAACGGCAAGAGCTCGACCCCGGCGGAAGTCATCTGGATACCGCGCGGCAGTCGGCGGAACAAAGGCACTCCGAGGGTTTCTTCGAGCGCCTTGATCCGGGTTGTGATGGTGGGTTGCGAGCAATTCAGCGTGGCTGCTGCCTTGGTGAAACTGCCCGTTTGAACCACAGTTGTGAACGCCAAAAGCTGACGCGTCTCCATGGAGCTCCCCAACGGTGCGTTTAATGTGGTCCACGAGAGGCCGTTGTGCGGCGGCCTCGTGGTCTCCTGTGCGTGGCGGCGATCGACCCGGCAGCGCCGACGTGCCGACGCGGCCCGGGATCGATCAACATCGCCGCTCGACCGCGAGGGGCGTTACCCGGTAAGCCGGTGGTGCGCCCGGAACGCGCCGGGCGCCGGTCCCGCGACGGGCGCCCGCGGGTGGTCCCGGGGTGGTGTTCGGCAGCGGCGGAATGGATCTCATGGGGTCATCGGCACCTTGTCTGGTAGGTGGTTAAAGAGCTCGATGACATTGTCTCGCTCGTTCCTGTCGGTTCTCGGCGCCGGTTGCGTCCGCTGCTGACCCCCCAGAACGTCCGGCAACGAGAATTATTCCTGGCCCAACGCGCGGGTCCGGGCGTCACGCTACCTGAAACCCACACTAATGGACTACGGCGAGTGGAGTCATCTCGACGGGTGAAAGTTTTCTGTCGAACGTTGCTCCGAACGGCCTCAATTCACTCTACGTGGCGAACGTCCCTCCGGTCGCGGTTGCCGACGGTTAGTCGGTGCTGCGGCATCCGTGTTACACGAGCCTCGGACGGCTGCGCTCGGTGATGACGCGCGGACGGGGGTCGCCGGCTCCCCCGGTCCCTCGAACGGAGTAGCCGAAAGGCCCTGGGACCCGCCGGATGGCCCAACGGGTGCGTCCGAAGCGGTCAAGGGCGCCCGCGGGTGCTCCGAACGCGGTGGCGACGACTCGCCGTGGTGGCCCGCCGAAGGGGCGTCGGCGCGCCGGCACACAGGTCGACGGCTGTGGGGTACCCGCGCCCGGCCCGCCGGAGGGGCAGGTCGGGGCCCCGCCCGGCGGCGCGGCGGCCGGTCCCGCCGGCACCACCACGTGAGACGCGACCGAAGAACTCCCGAAGAACACCCGAAGCGGTTCCGCGCACGCGGCGGCCGGCGTGGAATCACGGACCCGGACCGCGGCACCGGGTGAATTCCCGCCGCGCCGCCGCGCACCGTTTTCCGGGACCGCGGGAATGCGGTCACAATGCGCGCGCGGTGCGCCCGGCGGCACGGCGCGGTCCGTTAGCGGTCCCGGACCCGGGGTGCGGGCGTCGCCGTCCCGGGCCGACCGCCTAGACTCAGGCGGAATCCCGGCGCGAACCACCGCGTCACCGGGATGTTCCGCACGTCCTGCCCCAACGAGGAGACCACGTTGAAGAGCACCGTCGAGCACCTGAGCCCGACGCGGGTCCGGATCAACGTCGAGGTGCCGTTCGACGAGCTCAAGTCGGACTTCGACCGCGCCTACCGCAAGCTGGCCAAGCAGGTCCGCATCCCCGGCTTCCGCCCCGGCAAGGCCCCCGCCCGCGTGCTGGAGAGCCGCATCGGCCGCGCGCCCGTCCTGGACGAGGTCGTCCAGGAGGCCATCCCGGCCAAGTACCTGGAGGCCGTGAACTCCGGTGAGCTGCGCACCCTGGGCCGCCCCGACTTCGAGGTGACCAAGATCGAGGACGGCGACACCCTGGCGTTCACCGCCGAGGTCGACGTCCGCCCCGAGATCGCCGTCCCGGCCTTCGGTGAGCTGACCGTCAGCGTCGACGACCAGGAGGTCACCGACGAGGACGTGGACACCCAGCTCGACGAGCTGCGCGCCCGCTTCGCCACGCTGACCGGCGTCAAGCGCCCGGCCGAGAACGGCGACTTCGTCGTGGTCGACCTGTCGGCGACCGTGGACGGCGAGGAGGTCGAGGAGGCCAAGACCACCGGCCTGTCCTACGAGATCGGCTCCGGCCAGCTCGTCGAGGGCATCGACGACGCCCTCATCGGCGCGTCCGAGGGCGAGTCGAGGAACTTCACCACCACGCTGGTCGCCGGTGACCACGCCGGCCGCGACGCCGACGTCACCGTCGTGCTGAACTCCGTCAAGGAGCGCCAGCTGCCCGAGCTGGACGACGAGTTCGCCCAGCTCGCGAGCGAGTTCGACACCCTCGACGAGCTGAAGGCCGACCTGCGCACCCGCCTCGGCCGGGTGAAGAAGATGCAGCAGGGCGTGCAGGCCCGCGACAAGGTGCTGGACGCGCTGCTGGCCAGCGTCGACGTGCCGCTGCCCGAGGCCGTCGTCAAGAGCGAGGTCGAGGCCCGCGAGCACGACGCCGTGCACGCCCTCGACCACGACGAGGCGCGCTTCGCCGAGTGGCTGGCCGAGCAGGGCCAGACCCGCGAGCAGTTCGACGCCGAGGTGCTGGAGGCGTCGCAGCAGGCCGTGAAGACCCAGCTCGTGCTGGACGCCATCGCGGACGCCGAGCAGCTCAGCGTCACCGACGGCGAGCTGACCGAGCGCATCGTCTACCAGGCCCAGCGGTTCGGCATCAGCCCGGACGAGTACGTCAAGCGGGCCCAGCAGTCCGGCCAGCTCGGCGCGATCTTCGCCGACGTGCGCCGCGGCAAGGCGCTGGCCTCGGTCGTGCGCCAGGCCACCGTCACGGACTCCGCCGGCAACGCCCTGGACCTCGACGAGCTGTTCGGCGAGCCCAAGGCCGAGGCCCGTCCCGAGGCCGCCAAGCCCGAGTCCACTGAGGAAACCGCTACCGCGGAGTGAAGCCCTGAGCGAACGCGGGCGGTGTCGGGAAGTCGACGCCGCCCGCCTTCGTTAAGGTCGTTGACACGAGACTCTTTTCGGCACAGCTAGTCGGCAAAGTTAGGCAGGCAGACGTGACGCAGCACTCTTTCCCGACGCCCGAGATGCGGTCGGCCACGGGGATGAACCTCAACGACTCGGTCTACGAGCGCCTGCTCCGCGAGCGGATCATCGTGCTGGGTTCGCAGGTCGAAGAGGGCATCGCCAACCAGATCACCGCCCAGCTCCTCCTCCTCGCCGCCGAGGACCCGGAGAAGGACATCACGCTCTACATCAACTCGCCCGGCGGCTCGGTGACCGCGGGCATGGCGATCTTCGACACGATGCAGCTGATCGAGCCGGACGTGGCCACCTACGCCATGGGCCTCGCCGCCTCGATGGGCCAGTTCCTGCTCTCCGCGGGCACCCCCGGCAAGCGGCACGCCCTCCCGCACGCCCGCATCCTCATGCACCAGCCCTCGGCGGGCGTCGGCGGCACGGCGGCCGACATCGCGATCCAGGCGGACATGCTCACCCGCACCAAGCGTGAGATGGCCGAGCTGATCGCCCAGCACACCGGCCAGCCGGTCGAGCGCATCATCGCCGACTCGGACCGCGACCGCTGGTTCACCGCCCAGGAGGCCCTCGAGTACGGCTTCGTGGACAAGGTGATCAGTCGCGCCAGCCAGGCGACGACCAACTGACCAGCGAGCACACACCAGGAGACAGTGAAGTGAGCCAGTTCCACGCGCCGCAGTCCCGGTACGTGCTCCCGTCGTTCGTCGAGCGCACCAGCTACGGCATCAAGGAGTCCAACCCGTACAACAAGCTGTTCGAGGAGCGCATCATCTTCCTCGGCGTGCAGGTGGACGACGCGTCGGCCAACGACGTGATGGCCCAGCTGCTCGTGCTGGAGTCGGAGGACCCCGACCGCGACATCCTGATGTACATCAACTCGCCGGGTGGCTCGTTCACCTCGCTGATGGCCATCTACGACACCATGCAGTTCGTCCGCCCGGACATCCAGACCTACTGCCTGGGCCAGGCGGCCTCCGCCGCCGCGGTCCTGCTGGCGGCGGGCACCCCCGGCAAGCGGCACGCGCTGCCGAACTCCCGCATCCTGATCCACCAGCCGGCCACCGAGGGCGTGTACGGCCAGGTCTCCGACCTGGAGATCCAGTCGAACGAGATCCAGCGCGTCCGCCGCCTGCTGGAGTCGACGCTGGCCAGGCACACGTCGCGGACGCCCGAGCAGGTGCGCCTCGACATCGAGCGCGACAAGATCCTCACGGCGGAGGAGGCCAGGGAGTACGGCATCGTCGACAGCGTCCTGCCCTACCGGAAGCTCTCGGCGAAGTAGCCCGCGACGAGGCCCCCGACACGCCGAGCCGACCGGGGTTCACACCCCGTCCGGGGTGTCGGGGGCACGCTGGTCCTCCCGCACAGGCGGGTAGGCCAGGTACCGTCGAGGGGAACGGGCGGACCCCGCACCCAGCGGGCTCTCGCCACACCAGCAGTCAGGCGCACCTCACCAGGTCGTGCGCCGGAGGGGACAGAGGTCAGCGGTCATGGCACGTATCGGTGACGGCGGCGACCTGCTGAAGTGCTCTTTCTGCGGCAAGAGCCAGAAGCAGGTGAAAAAACTCATCGCCGGACCGGGTGTCTACATCTGCGATGAGTGCATCGACCTCTGCAACGAGATCATCGAGGAAGAGCTCGCGGAGGCCGGCGACGTCAAGCTCGACGAGCTGCCCAAGCCCGCCGAGATCCACGAGTTCCTCGACCAGTACGTGATCGGCCAGAACGAGGCCAAGCGCACGCTCTCGGTGGCGGTCTACAACCACTACAAGCGCATCCAGGCGGGCGACCGCGGGCGCGAGGGGCGCGACGACGGCGTTGAGCTCGCCAAGTCGAACATCCTCATGCTCGGCCCGACGGGCTGCGGCAAGACCTACCTGGCCCAGACGCTCGCCAAGATGCTGAACGTGCCGTTCGCGATCGCGGACGCCACGGCGCTCACCGAGGCGGGCTACGTGGGCGAGGACGTCGAGAACATCCTGCTCAAGCTCATCCAGGCCGCGGACTACGACGTCAAGCGCGCCGAGACGGGCATCATCTACATCGACGAGGTCGACAAGATCGCTCGGAAGAGTGAAAATCCGTCGATCACGCGCGACGTCTCCGGCGAGGGCGTGCAGCAGGCGCTGCTGAAGATCCTGGAGGGCACGACCGCGTCGGTGCCCCCGCAGGGCGGGCGCAAGCACCCCCACCAGGAGTTCATCCAGATCGACACCACGAACGTGCTGTTCATCGTGGCGGGCGCGTTCGCGGGCCTGGAGAAGATCATCCAGGACCGGGTGGGCAAGCGCGGTCTGGGCTTCGGCGCCGAGGTGCGCACCAAGGCGGAGGTCGACGCGGCGGACTACTTCGCCGACTCGATGCCCGAGGACCTGATCAAGTTCGGCCTGATCCCCGAGTTCATCGGCCGCCTGCCGATGGTCGCGAGCGTCACCAACCTCGACAAGGAATCCCTGGTCAGGATTCTCACCGAGCCGAAGAACGCGCTGGTCAAGCAGTACCAGAAGCTGTTCGAGATGGACGGCGTCGAGCTGGAGTTCACCCGCACCGCCATGGAGGCCGTCGCCGACCAGGCGATCCTGCGCGGCACCGGTGCGCGTGGCCTGCGGGCGATCATGGAAGAGGTCCTGCTGCCGGTGATGTACGACATCCCGAGCCGCACGGACGTCGCCAAGGTCGTCATCACGGAGCAGACCGTGAAGGAGAACGTGAACCCGACGATCGTGGCCCGGCAGCCCTCGCGCCGGGAGCGCCGCGAGAAGTCGGCGTGAGTTGTCCCTCCCGCACGCGCTGATCCTGCACGGACTGGGTGGTTCCGGGCCGACGCACTGGCAGAACTGGCTGGCGGGCGAGCTGGCCCACCACGGTGGGGCGGCCGACCTGCCGCAGTTCACCGGCCCGGACTCCCCGCGCCTGGCGGTGTGGCTGGACGAGCTGCGCACCCACCTGGCGGCCATGCCCACGTCATCCGAACGGGTGGTCGTGGCGCATTCGCTGGCGGGGCTGCTGTGGCTGCACCACGCGGCGGGCGAGTTCGACGGGGCGCTGCGGGTCGACCGGGTCCTCCTGGTCGCCCCGCCCGCACCCGACCACGCCGGCGAGCCGCTGATCCGCGAGTTCCTGCACCCGCCGCTGGACCCGGCCGCGCTGCGCCGGGCCGCCGCGTCGACCCGCCTGGTGGTGGGCGAGGGCGACCGGTACTGCTCCCTGGAGCAGGGCAAGCGGCTGGCCGAGGCGCTGCGGGTGGACGTGGACGTCGTCGTCGGCGGCGGTCACCTGAACGCGGACTCGGGCTACGGCTCGTGGAACGCGGTGCTCAAGTGGGTCCGCAGCGACCGGGTCCCGCTGACCCCCAGGTGACGGGCCGGGTGCCCGGGACCGGGTGTCGCGGCCCGGGTGTCACGGGACGCTGACCACCACCCGGAACAGCGTGAAGACCGCCAGGAACGGTCCGGCCCCCAGTTCGGCCGGCCACCGCTCGGCCGCCACCCGGGTCAGCCGGCCCGCGGCGACCGCCCGGTGCGCGTTGCGGCTCAGCCCCAGCAGGTGGTCGGCGGTGTCGAAGTCCCGCGGCAGCGGCGCGGTGGTCTCCACCGACACGACCCGGAGGTCGGCGGCCGAGGCGAGCCGGGCCAGTTGCCGTCCCACGACCGGGTGGCGCACGACGCGGTCGCGGAGGAACCGGTTGACCGCGAGGTTCACGCTGACCGGGCCGCAGCCCACGTCGAGGACGGTGTTCGCGGGGCCGAGGTCGAGGGCGTCCAGGAGGCGCTGCTCGTAGGCGCGGCCCCCGTGCGCCACGTGGTCGAGGTAGTCGATGGGGTCGGGGAGCGTCGTCGCCATGCCCCGGGGCGACCACCGCCCCGTGCAGGCCGTGGTGGGGAAGTGCGCGGGTCCTGTGGAGGTCCGCGGGACCGGCCGCCGGCGCGGCGGCGGTCAGCGGGGTACGCGGCGGCCCAGGAAGCGCACGACGTCCGGCACGACCTTGCGGTAGAACGTGTCGTCGTGGCCGCCGGGGGTGACGGACTCCACCGCCAGCTTCGCGTTCGCCAGCAGGATCCTGGTGCCCTCGATGAACCGGTCGCGGTCGCCCACCCAGACGCCGGTGGGGGCGTCGCCGAGCTTGTCGAGGTTCTTGAGCGGGTCGAGGCGCGCCCACTGCTCGGGGTCGCGGAACGCGTTGCGCTTCGCCATCTCCTCCCAGGTGGTGATGAGGCCGGGGGAGACGGCGGCGACGGCGGCGGTCCGCTCGCGGCGCTCGGTGCGGCGGCGGCCGTAGAGCAGGGCGCCGAACCCGCCCATGGACACGCCGGTGCAGGCGAACGGGGCCCCGAAGCCGCGTTCGGCGAGCCAGACCGGGACCTCCTCCAGCAGCATGGCCATGGGGTCGTCGCCGGGGAAGTTCTCGTGCCAGTAGTTGTCGCCGCCGTCGACCGCGACGAACCCGAACGGCGGGACCGAACCCCGGCCCACGGCCGCCACCAGCACCTCGGGCAGGCCGCCGAACGCCGCGAGGCGGGCCGTGCCGTTGCGCCCGTGCAGCAGGATCGACAGGGGCAGGCCCCGCGTCGACACGCCCGGCGGGACCATCGTCAGCAGGTCGACCTCGCGGTCCCGGTAGCGGGAGCGCACCCGTTCGACGGTCACGACGGCCCGCTTCACGGCGGGCACCGGCCCGGCCACGCCCACGGCGTGCCGCAGGGCCTCGCCGAACGGCGCGTCGCCGTGCACCGCCGCCGTGACCCCCGCCGCCGCCAGCGCGCCGCCGACCGACGCGGTGAGCACCGTTCGCCTGCTGACCATGTCCCCTCCAGCGACTCCCCTTCCACCATCGCCCGGGGCGGGTGCGACGTTTCCTCAGATCGCGGAACCGGCCCGGAGGGCCTCCACCTGCTGCTCCGTGTAGCCGAGCCCGTGCAGCACGTGCTCGGTGTGCTCGCCCGGGGCGGGCACGGAACCGGGGGTCCACCCCCACGCGGAGGAGTCGACGGGTGGCCGCAGCACGGCCACCTCCCCGCCCGGCACGGTGGCGCGGGTCAGGCGGGAACGCGCGACGAGCTGCGGGTGCGCCGGCAGGTCCGCGACGCCGCGCGTGCGGGCGGCGGGCACGTCGGCGGCGTCGAGCGCGGCGATCAGGTCCTCGGCGGCCCACCCGCCGAAGTCGAGGGCCCGGTGCAGGTCCTCCCGGTGCTCGACGCGGGAGGTGACGGTGGTGAAGCGGGGGTCGTCGGCGAGGTCGGGCGCGCCCAGGACGGCGCACAGCCGCCGCCACTGCGGGTCGTTCTGCACGGCGAGGTGCACGGCGCCGTCGGCGCACGGGAACGGGCCGTAGGGGGCGATGCTGGGGTGGTGCGCGCCGGTGCGGGGCGCGGCGGCCCCGGTGCCCGCCGCGTACAGCATGGGCTGGTGCATCCACTCGGCGAGCGCCTCGAACAGCGACAGCCGCAGCGTGGCGCCCTCGCCGGTGCGGTGGCGGTGCAGCAGGGCGGCGAGCACCGCGGACTGGAGCTGCACGCCCGCCGCGATGTCGGCGGCGGAGATGCCGGCGCGGGCGGTGACCTCGCCGTCGCCGGTCAGCTCGACGAGCCCGGCCTCGGACTGCACGAGCGCGTCGAACGCCTTGCGCCCGGCGTAGGGGCCGTCCTCGCCGTAGCCGGACAGCTCGCCGACCACGAGGTCGGGCCTGGTCGCGCGCAGCGCGTCGGCGTCCACGCCCAGTCGACGCGCGGCGGCGGGCGAGAGGTTGCACAGGACCACGTCGGCCCCGGCCACGAGCCGGTCCAGCACCTCGCGCCCGTCGGGGTGCTTGAGGTCGAGGGTGATCGACTCCTTGCCGAGGTTCGTCCAGGCGAAGTAGGACGACACCTCGCCGCACGCGGTGTCGTAGTCGCGGGCGAAGTCGCCGCCGCCGGGCCGCTCGACCTTGACGACGCGGGCGCCCAGGTCGGCGAGCAGGCGGGTGGCGTAGGGGACGGCGACGGCCTGTTCGAGGCTGACCACGAGCACCCCGTCCAGGGGTCTCACGCGACGACCCGCCCGGCGCCCGAGTAGACGTTCATCGAGTCGCCGCGCAGGAACCCGATCAGGGTGACGCCCTGCTCGTCGGCCAGCTCGGCGGCCAGCGACGACGGCGCGGACACCGCGGCCAGCACCGGCACGCCCGCCATCGCGGCTTTCTGCACCAGCTCGAACGACGCCCGCCCGGACACCACGAGCACGGTCCCGGTCAGCGGCACGCGGTCGTTCAGGACGGCCCAGCCGAGGACCTTGTCGACGGCGTTGTGCCTGCCCACGTCCTCGCGCACCACCAGCGCCTCGCCCGTGGTGGTGAAGAGCCCGGCGGCGTGCAGGCCGCCGGTGGAGGCGAACACCTTCTGCCGCTCGCGCAGCGCGTCGGGCAGGCCGGCGAGCACGTCCACGTCGACGGCGCAGGTGTCGCCGGCGGGGGAGAAGCGGGTCTTGAGCCGCACCGCGTCCAGCGCGGCCTTGCCGCACACCCCGCACGAGGAGGTGGTGTAGAAGTTGCGCTCCACCCTCGCCTCGGGCGGCGCGACGCCGTCGGCGAGGGCGAGGTCGAGCACGTTGTAGGTGTTCGTCCCGTCCGGGCCGGTGCCCTCGCAGAACCGGGCGACGGCGATGTCGGACAGGCCGCCGATGACGCCCTCGCTGAGCAGGAACCCGTGCGCCAGCTCCACGTCCTTGCCGGGGGTGCGCATCGTCACGGCGAGCGCCTTGCCGTTCACGCGCAGCTCCAAGGGCTCCTCGGCGGCGAGCGAATCGATCTTCGTGCGGTGCGTTCGCCGCGCGTAGGTGACCACTGGGCGACGCACGGTTACCCGACCCATCGCGCAACTCCTTCACCAGGCTAAGTTTTTTCGCGAGCCACCAACCAGGTTACGGAGGTGTCGGGCAGTGGGTTTCCTCGACCGTTCCCGGACGATCGCCCCACCGGACTGGAACCGCTGGCTGGTCCCGCCCGCCGCGCTGTCGGTGCACCTCGCCATCGGCCAGGCGTACGCGTGGAGCGTGTTCAAGCCGCCCCTGGAGGGCGCGCTGGGCCTGACCGGCACGCAGAGCGCCCTGCCGTTCCAGCTCGGCATCGTGATGCTGGGCCTGTCGGCCGCGTTCGGCGGCACCCTGGTGGAGCGCAACGGCCCGCGCTGGGCGATGTCCGTGTCCGCGACGTGCTTCTCCTCCGGGTTCCTGATCTCGGCGCTGGGCGCGTGGACCGGGCAGTACTGGCTGGTCGTGCTCGGCTACGGGTTCGTCGGCGGCATCGGCCTGGGCATCGGCTACATCTCCCCGGTGTCGACGCTGATCAAGTGGTTCCCGGACCGGCCGGGCATGGCCACCGGCATCGCGATCATGGGGTTCGGCGGCGGCGCGCTCATCGCCTCGCCGTGGTCGGCGCAGATGCTGGAGTCCTTCGGCCGGGACGGCGACGGCATCGCGCGGGCCTTCCTGGTGCACGGCCTGGTGTACGCGGTGTTCATGTCGGTCGGCGTGCTGCTGGTGCGGGTGCCCGCCACCGTCGAGGAGAAGGCCGTGGTGCGCTCCGGGGTGAACGTGTCGGCGCGCAACGCGCTGCGGACGCCCCAGTTCTGGTGCCTGTGGGTCGTGCTGTGCTTCAACGTGACGGCGGGCATCGGCATCCTGGAGAAGGCGTCGCCGATGATCCGGGACTTCTTCGCCGGGACCCCCGCCCCGGTCGCGGCGGGCGCGGCGGCCGGGTTCGTGGCGCTGCTGTCGCTCGCGAACATGGTCGGCCGGATCACGTGGTCGTCCACCTCGGACCTGGTGGGCCGCAAGAACGTCTACCGCCTGTACCTGGGCGCCGGCGCGCTGACCTACCTGGTGCTGGCGCTGGCGGGCGACGCGTCGAAGCTGCTGTTCGTGGTGTGCGCGATGCTGATCCTGTCGTTCTACGGCGGCGGGTTCGCCACCGTCCCGGCCTACCTCAAGGACCTGTTCGGCACCTACCAGGTGGGCGCGATCCACGGCCGGCTGCTCACCGCGTGGTCGCTCGCGGGCGTGCTGGGGCCGCTGATCGTCAACGCCATCGCCGACGGCCAGAAGGCGGCGGGCAAGTCCGGGCCCGACCTCTACACCACGTCGCTGTTCATCATGATGGGGCTGCTCGTGGTCGGGTTCGTCGCGAACGAGCTGGTCAAACCGGTCGCGTCGAAGTACCACGAGCCCGAGCCGGAAGGGGTGGCGCGGTGAACCGGGGCGCACTGGTCGTGTTCGCCTGGCTGTGGGTGGGCGTGCCGCTGGCCTACGGGCTGGTCGAGCTGATCCGCAAGGTCACGGCCCTGTTCACCGGCTAGGTTCTGCCGGTGGACTCCTACGACGTGGTGGTGGTGGGCGGCGGGCACAACGCGCTGGTGGCCGCGGCCTACCTGGCGCGCGCCGGCCGTTCGGTGCTGGTGCTGGAGAAGCTCGGGCACGTGGGCGGCGCGGCGGTCAGCGAGCGGGCGTTCCCGGGCGTGGGCGCGCGGCTGTCGCGCTACTCGTACCTGGTGAGCCTGCTGCCGGACCGGGTCGTGGCCGACCTGGGGTTGCGGCTGGAGTTGCGGTCGCGGGCGTCGTCGTCCTACACGCCCGCCGGCGACCTGCTCGTCGAGCGCGAGCCGGGCGCGGCGACGGCCGCCTCGTTCCGGGCGCTGACCGGGTCGGACGCCGAGTACGACCGGTGGCGCCGCTGGTACGGCGACCTGGAGGTGCTGGCCGGGGCGCTGGCCCCGACGATGCTGGAGCCCCTGCCGTCCCGCGAGCGGGCCCGCCTGCGGGCGGCCCCGGTGGCGCGGGTGTGGGACCAGGTCGTGGAGCGGCCCCTGGGGGAGGCCCTGGAGGAGCTGTTCGCGCACGACGTGGTGCGCGGCGTGGTCGCCACGGACGGCCTGATCGGCACGCACGCGTCCCTGCTCGACCCGGCCGCCAACCGGTGCTTCCTCTACCACGTGATCGGCAACGGCTCGGGCGAGTGGCGGGTGCCGGTCGGCGGCATGGGCGCGGTGACCGCCGAGCTGGAACGGGTGGCGCGCGAGGCCGGCGCGGAGATCGTGACCGGCGCCGAGGTCTCCGGGGTGGACGCCGACGGCCGCACCGCCGAGGTCCGGTTCGACGGGCGCGCGGTGGGCGCGCGGTTCGTGCTGTCCGGCGCCGCCCCGTCCACCCTGGACCGGTTGCGCGGCCGCGCGCCGCGGGCGGTGGCCGAGGGCTGCCAGGTCAAGGTGAACATGCTGCTGGAGCGGCTGCCGCGGTTCCGCTCCGGCGTCGACCCGCGGGTGGCGTTCGCGGGCACGCTGCACCTCGACGAGTCGTACGCGCAGCTGGAGGCGGCCTACCGGGAGAGCGCGGCCGGCGCGGTGCCGTCGGTGCTGCCGGCGGAGATGTACTGCCACACGCTGACCGACCCGTCGATCCTCGCGCCGGACCTGGCCGCGCGGGGCTTCCACACGTTGACGCTGTTCGGCCTGCACACCCCGGCGGCGCTGTTCGAGGCCGACAACGACCGGCTGCGCGACGAGCTGGTGGGCCGCTACCTGCGGGCGCTGGACGCGGTGCTGGAGGAGCCGATCGCGGACTGCCTGGCCACCGACGCCGAGGGCCGGCCGTGCCTGGAGGCCCGCACGCCGCTCGACCTGGAGGCCGAGATCGGCCTGCCGCGCGGCAACATCTTCCACGACGCGCTGGCGTGGCCGTTCGCCGAGACCGAGGACGAGGTCGGCCGCTGGGGCGTGGAGACCGACGTGGCGAACCTGTTCGTGTGCGGGGCGGGGGCGCGGCGCGGCGGCGGGGTCAGCGGCATCGGCGGGCACAACGCCGCGATGGCCGTCCTGGAGGCCGACCGGGCGGGTCGGTCCGGTCGGGCCGGTTAGAGCCGCCGGAACAGCTCGGCGACGAGCCCCGCGGCCCGCTCGGCGGTCGCGGCGGAGGTCACGGTGATCTCCACCGCCCCCCGCCGTGCCGCCACGAGCGTCTGCACGACCTCGCCGCGGGTGGTCGTGGCGCGGTACGCCTCGTCGTGCAGGCCGGGCACGTCCTCGACGTGCCGCTGCTCGGCCCGGCCCCTCGCGAACGACTCCGCGTCGGCGTCGGTGCGGTACCGAACCACCGCGCCGCCCGCGTCGTAGGTGCAGGTCACGACGCTGCCGTCGATGGCCTGCCGGGAGTGCTGCAACCGCAGCGCCAACGCCGGGCCGACCACGTCCTGCGGCGCGTCGTCGCAGTTCACGCCCGCCGAGTCGGTGGCGGTGGTGGACGGCGCGACCTGCGCGGTGGGCGCGGGCTCCTCGGACGTGCAGGCCGCGAGGGCGAGCAGCGCGGTGGCGGCGACGAGCGCGGTCCTGGCGGTCACGTGGGTGTGTTCGCCCGAACGGCCGCGGTCGTTACCGGCGGCGCCACCGCGGCCCGCCGGGCGCCGGGGTGAACCGCCCTCAGTCGTCGAGCGCCACCAGCCGCACCACGATCGACTTCGACGTCGGCGTGCCGGACACGTCGGCCGTGGAGTCCAGCGGCACCAGGGCGTTCGCCTCGGGGAAGTACGCCGCCGCGCACCCGCGCGCCGTCGGGTAGGACACCACGCGGAACCGCTCGGCGCGCCGTTCCACGACCCCCGTCGGGTCGTCCGGCCACTCGCCGACCAGGTCCACGTGCCGCCCGTCGCGCAGGCCCAGCTCCGCGAGGTCGTCCGGGTTGACGAACACCACGCGCCGCCCGTCCTTCACGCCCCGGTAGCGGTCGTCCAGGCCGTAGATGGTGGTGTTGTACTGGTCGTGGCTGCGCAGGGTCTGGAGCAGCAGCCTGCCCGGCGGCACCTCCAGCACGGTCAGCTCGTTCGCCGAGAACTGCGCCTTGCCGGTGCGGGTGCCGGTGAACTCGCGGGCGTCGCGCGGCGCGTGCGGCAGCACGAACCCGTCCGGCCGCCGCACCCGCTCGTTGTAGTCCCGGCAGCCCGGCACGACGCGCGCGATCCGGTCGCGGACGACGTCGTAGTCCTTCTCGAACTCCTCCCACGGCACCGGGTGCCCCGGCCCCAGCACCGCCCGCGCCAGGCGGCACACGATCGACACCTCCGACAGCAGCCGGTCGCTCGCGGGCGCGAGCCTGCCCCGGGAGCGGTGCACCACGGACATCGAGTCCTCGACGGTGACGAACTGCTCGCCGCCGTGCTGGAGGTCGCTCTCCGTGCGGCCGAGCGTGGGCAGGATCAACGCGGTGCGGCCGTGCACCACGTGCGACCGGTTGAGCTTGGTCGACACGTGCGCGGTCAGGTCCAGCCCGCGCAGCGCCGCCCCGGTCACCGCCGTGTCGGGGGTGGCGGAGGCGAAGTTGCCGCCCACGGCGAAGAACACCCGGGCCCGGCCGTCGCGCATGGCCCGGATCGAGTCCACCGTGTCGAACCCGTGCTCGCGCGGCACGGTGATGCCGAACTCCGCCTCCAACGCCGACAGGAACCGCTCCGGCATCTTCTCCCAGATGCCCATGGTGCGGTCGCCCTGCACGTTGGAGTGGCCGCGCACCGGGCACAGGCCCGCGCCGGGCTTGCCGATCATGCCGCGCAGCAGCGCCACGTTCGCGATCTCGCGGATCGTCGCCACCGCGTGCCGGTGCTGGGTCAGCCCCATCGCCCAGCAGAAGATCGTGCGCCGGGACCCGGCGAGCAGCCGCGCGAACCCCTCCACCTGCGCGCGGGGCAGGCCCGTGGCCCGGTCGACGGCGTCCCAGTCGAGGTCCCGCACGCTCGCGGCGTAGGCGTCGAACCCGTCGGTGTGCGCCTCGACGAACTCGCGGTCCACCGCGTCCCACGACAGCAGCAGGGTGCCCGCCGCCTGGAACAGCGCCTGGTCGCCGCCCAGCCTGATCTGGAGGAACTCGTCGGCGAGCTGCGTGCCGGGGCCCACGACGCCGCGCGCGTTCTGCGGGTTCTTGAACCGCAGCAGCCCCGCCTCGGGCAGCGGGTTCACCGCCACGACCTTCGCGCCGGCGCGCTTCGCGTCCTCCAGCGCCGACAGCATCCGCGGGTGGTTCGTGCCCGGGTTCTGCCCCACCACCACGACCAGGTCCGCGCGGGCGAAGTCGTCGATGCCCACCGAGCCCTTGCCGATGCCCGTGGTCTCCGACAGCGCCGCGCCCGACGACTCGTGGCACATGTTCGAGCAGTCCGGCAGGTTGTTCGTGCCGAACGAGCGCACCAGCAGCTGGTAGAGGAACGCGGCCTCGTTGCTGGTGCGGCCCGAGGTGTAGAACACGGCCTCGTGCGGGCTCGCCAGCCCGTTCAGGTGCTCCGCGACCAGCGCGAACGCGTCCTGCCACTCGATCGGCTCGTAGTGCGTCGCCCCCTCGCGCAGCACGAACGGCTCGGTGATCCGACCCTGCCGGCCCAGCCAGTAGTCGGTCTTCCCGGCCAGCTCGGACACCGGGTGCGCGGCGAAGAACTCCCGCCCGACGCGGCGGCGCGTCGCCTCCTCCGCCACCGCCTTCGCGCCGTTCTCGCAGAACTCGGCCAGCCTGCGGTGACCCTGCGGCTCCGGCCACGCGCACCCCGGGCAGTCGAAGCCCTCCCGCTGGTTGAGCAGCCGCAGGGTGGTCGCGGTGCGCACGACGCCCATCTGCTCGACGCCGCGCTTGAGCGACACCGCCACGCCCGGCACGCCCGCCGCCCAGCGCTTCGGCCCGGTCACGTCGACCCGCGACTCGTCGATGTCCTGCTGAGGTGGCCTGCGCTCCATGTCCCCCATTGTGGCCCCCGTGGGGCGCGGGGAACCCGTTCGTGCCGCCGGCGCACCCCGCGCGAGCGCGCCGGCGGTCCTCCCGATCGACCGCTCGCCGAAGGGCGACGCGGGACCGCTGTCACGGGCCGCAAGGGGTTGCACCGACCCGTGAATCCGGCGTCCTCACCTGCGACGAGCCGGTGATCAACGTTAATTGTGAGCGGCGCCACACTGCCGCGAATCGCCCGAACGGGTGACCCCGGTCTCGGTGCCCGCCGCTCCGGCGCGCTACCAGGTATCTGATTAGAAGTCGATACCCGCGCCTCCGTAGACTTCGAGCGTGACTGAGACCCCCACCGCACCCCAGCGAACCGAACTCCCGCCGGCCTGGAACCCGGCCGAGGTAGAGGCCGGGCTGTACGAGCGGTGGGTCGAGCGCGGCTACTTCACGGCCGACGCCGGCAGCGACAAGCCGCCGTTCTCCATCGTCCTGCCGCCGCCCAACGTCAACGGCAGCCTCCACATGGGCCACGCCCTCAACCACAGCATCATGGACGCCCTCAGCCGCCGCCGGCGCATGCAGGGCTACGAGGTGCTGTGGCTGCCCGGCACCGACCACGCGGGCATCGCCACCCAGACCGCCGTCGAACGCGCCCTCGCCGGCGAGGGCAAGTCCCGCCACGACGTCGGCCGCGAGAAGTTCCTCGAACGCGTCTGGGAGTGGCGCGAGGAGGTCGGCGGGCGCATCCTCGCCCAGATGCGCCGCCTCGGCGACGGCGTCGACTGGAGCCGCACCCGCTTCACCATGGACGAGGGCCTCTCCCAGGCCGTCCAGACCATCTTCAAGAAGCTCTTCGACGACGGCCTCATCTACCGCGCCGAACGCATCATCAACTGGTGCCCGCGCTGCCGCACCGCGCTCTCCGACATCGAGGTCGACCACTCCGAGGACGACGGCGAACTCGTCTCCATCCGCTACGGCGCCGGCGAGCGCTCCATCGTCGTCGCCACCACCCGCGCCGAGACCATGCTCGGCGACACCGCCGTGGCCGTCCACCCCGACGACGAGCGCTACCGGCACCTCATCGGCACCGAGGTCGAGGTCCCCCTCACCGGCCGCTACGTGCCCGTCGTCGCCGACGAGCACGTCGACCCCAAGTTCGGCACCGGCGCCGTCAAGGTCACCCCCGCCCACGACCCCAACGACTTCGAGATCGGCCAGCGCCACGGCCTGCCCGCCCTCACCGTCATGGACGGCCGCGGCAACATCACCGCCAAGGGCCCCTTCGAGGGCCTCGACCGGTTCGAAGCGCGCCCCGCCGTCGTCGCCGCCCTGCGCGAACAAGGCCGCATCGTCGCCGAGAAGCGCCCCTACCGGCACTCCGTCGGCCACTGCTCGCGCTGCGACACCGTCATCGAACCCCGCCTGTCCATGCAGTGGTGGGTCAAGGTCGCGCCCCTCGCCGAAGCCGCCGCCGGCGCCGTCCGCGACGGCCGCACCACCATCCACCCGCCCGAGCTGGCCAAGCGCTACTTCGACTGGGTCGACAACCTCAACGACTGGTGCATCTCCCGCCAGCTCTGGTGGGGCCACCGCATCCCCGTCTGGTACGGCCCCGACGACCAGGTCGTCTGCGTCGGCCCCGACGAGCAGCCCCCCACCGGCGACGGCTGGCACCAGGACGAGGACGTCCTCGACACCTGGTTCTCCTCCGGCCTGTGGCCCTTCTCCACCCTCGGCTGGCCCGCGTCCGCCGACGACCTCGCGAAGTTCTACCCCACCAGCGTCCTGTCCACCGGCTACGACATCCTGTTCTTCTGGGTCGTCCGGATGATGATGTTCGGCCTCTACGCCATGGACGGCGTCCAGCCGTTCGACCACGTCTTCCTGCACGGCCTCATCCGCGACCAGCACGGCAAGAAGATGTCCAAGTCCCGCGGCAACGGCATCGACCCGCTCGACTGGATGGACTCCTACGGCGCCGACGCCACCCGCTTCACCCTGCTCCGCGGCGCCAACCCCGGCTCCGACCTCGCCATCGCCGAGGAATGGGCCGCAGGCTCCCGCAACTTCACCACCAAGCTGTGGAACGCCTCCCGGTTCGCCCTCAACAACGGCGCCACCGTCGCCCGCCCCGTGCCGCCCCGCGACCAGCTCACCGACGCCGACCGCTGGATCCTCGACCTCCTCGACCAGCTCGTCACCGACGTCGACGGCCAGTTCGAGTCCTTCCAGTTCGCCAAGCTCAGCGAAGCCCTCTACCACTTCACGTGGGACGAGTTCTGCGACTGGTACCTCGAACTCGCCAAGGTCCAGCTCGCCGAGGGCGGCGCCCGCGCCGAAGCCACCCAGGCCGTCCTCGGCCACGTGCTGGAAGTCGTGCTGCGGCTCCTCCACCCCCTCACGCCGTTCATCACCGAAACCCTCTGGACCACCCTCACCGGCCGCGAGTCCGTCGTGGTCGCCGACTGGCCCACCCCCACCGGCACCCCCCGCGACGAGATCGCCGCCCAACGCGTCGAAGGCCTCAAGAAACTCGTCACCGAGATCCGCCGCTTCCGCTCCGACCAGGGCCTCAAGCCCGCCCAGAAGGTCGCCGGCAAGGTCCGCGGCGCGTGCTGCGTCGACCTCGTCGACCAGGTCCCCGCCGTCCGCGCCCTCACCCGCATGACCGAACCCGAGGACGGCTTCAACGCCTCCGCCTCCCTCGACGTCGGCCTGCCCAAGGGCACCGTCAAGGTCGAACTCGACCTCTCCGGCGCCATCGACGTCGTCGCCGAGCGCAAGCGCCTCGCCAAGGACCTCGGCGTCGCCGAGAAGGAACGCGCCCAGTGCGAGGGCAAGCTCAACAACGCCGCGTTCCTCGACAAGGCACCCGCCGACGTCGTCGCCAAGATCCAGGCCCGACTCGCCGCCGCCAACGCCGAGATCGACCGCATCCACGCCCGCCTCGACACCCTCCCCCAGGCATGAGCGGCTTCGACGCGTCCGCGCTGGACGACCTCCGCCAAGCCGAGGCGGAGCTCGACACCCGCTGGCCCGAGACCAAGCTCGAACCCAGCCTCGACCGCATCCAGGCGCTCGCCGACCTCCTCGGCGACCCCCAGCGCGGCTACCCCGTCGTGCACATCGGCGGCACCAACGGCAAGACCTCCACCTCCCGGATGGTCGACGCCCTCTTCACCCGCATCGGCCTGCGCACCGGCCGCTACACCAGCCCCCACCTCCAGCTGGCCACCGAGCGCATCTCCGTCGACGGCGCGCCCATCAGCCCCGAGCGCTACGTCGAGGTCTACCGCGACGTCGAGCCCTACATCTCCCTCGTCGACGCCCGCGGCGACATCCCCATGAGCAAGTTCGAGGTGCTCACCGGCATGGCGTTCGCCGCGTTCGCCGACGCGCCCGTCGACGTCGCCGTCGTCGAGGTCGGCATGGGCGGCTCCTGGGACGCCACCAACATCGCCGACGGCCGCATCGCCGTCATCACGCCCATCGGCCTCGACCACGTCGAGTACCTCGGCGGCGACCTCGCCGGCATCGCCGAGGAGAAGGCCGGGATCATCAAACCCGGCGCCGTCGCCCTGCTCGCCGAGCAGGACCCCGCCGTCGAACAGGTCCTGCTGCGCCGCATCGCCGAGGTCGACGCCACCGTCGCCCGCCTCGGCTCCGAGTTCGGCGTCCTCCGGCGCGACATCGCCGTCGGCGGCCAGGTGCTGAGCCTGCAAGGGCTCGGCGGCGTCTACGACGACGTCTTCCTCCCCCTGCACGGCGCCCACCAGGCCGCCAACGCCGTGCTCGCCCTCGCCGCCGTCGAAGCCTTCTTCGGCGCCGGGGCCGGCCGGCAGATCGACGTGGAAGCCGTGCGCGAGGCGTTCGCCGGCGTCGCCTCCCCGGGCCGCCTCGAACGCGTCCGCACCGCACCCACCGTCCTCGTCGACGCCGCCCACAACCCGCACGGCGCCGAAGCGCTCGCCAAGGCCCTCGACGAGGAGTTCGGCTTCCGCAAGCTCGTCGCCGTCGTCGGCGTCATGGACGACAAGGACGCCGTGGGCATCCTCTCGGCGCTCGAACCGGTCGTGAACGAGGTCGTCCTCACCGCCAACTCCTCACCCCGGGCCATGGACCCCGACCTGCTCGCGGGCATCGCCATCCCGATCTTCGGCGAGGACCGCATGGTCGTCCAACCGCACCTCGTGGACGCCGTCGAGGAAGCCGTGCGGCTGGCCGAGGAAACCGACGACGGCGACATCGCCTCCGGCGGCGGCGTCATCGTCACCGGCTCGGTGGTCACCGCGGGCGAAGCCCGCGCCCTCTTCGGCAAGGAGCCCTCGTGACAGACCCGGCCGCCACCCCGGTCCCGGCGCCGAAGAAGGACCCCATGAAGTCCTTCCGGGGCATCATGGCCGGGACGCTCATCCTGGAGGCCATCGTCGTCGCCCTGGCGCTGCCCGTGGTGGCGAAACTGGGCGGCGGCATCGGCACGGGAACCGGCTACCTCGTGCTCGGCCTGATCGTCGCGTTCATCGCCACCTGCGGCATCCTCAAGCGCGGGTGGACGGTGTACGTGATCGTCGCCCTGCACGTGGTGATGATCGCGTCGTGGTTCGCGCTGACCGCGCTGGGCGGGATCGGCATCGTCTTCTCGCTGGTGTGGGCCTACCTGCTGTGGCTGCGGCACGACGTGGCGAAGCGCATGGCGGAAGGCCGCCTGCCCAGCCAGCAGCAGCCAGGTCGCCAGTAGCGACGCCGGTAACAGCAGTCAGGCGGCAGTGGGCCCGGCAGCGCCCGCCCGGCAACCCGCCCTCAGCCGACCGGCTGGCCCACCTCGTACTCGCCGTCATCGGGCAGGACCCTGACGGGTCACCTGCCTCACCCGCCCGCCGACCTCCACCTCGCAACGGAACGACGTGCCAGGGACCACCGG
Organism: Saccharothrix sabaoui; assembly: GCF_051756985.1. Taxonomy (NCBI): domain Bacteria; kingdom Bacillati; phylum Actinomycetota; class Actinomycetes; order Pseudonocardiales; family Pseudonocardiaceae; genus Saccharothrix; species Saccharothrix sabaoui. The sequence continues at coordinate 40,623 of NZ_JBPKJK010000002.1, read as the reverse complement.
CTGGTCCTCGGGACACTCGGCCGCTCCCACGTCCGAGATCCGGTAATCCTCGCGCAGGAGCCGGGACACCCCGCCTTCGACGGACTCCGTGTCGAACACCCGCTGGGTCCGCTGCGGGGGCGACGCGGTGACGGTGGAGACGACGGTGGTGGAGACGACGGTGACCGTCGCGCGGACGGGTCGGGCCGCACCCGATGTCGTCGTGGTGCACGCGGCACCGGCGAACGCGAGCGCGGTGACCGAGGCGAGCACAACGGCGGGGACGCGCACGCCCGGGAGATCGATCACCCCCGTCGGGTCGTTACCGTCGTAGCTTGTCGTTACCGCCGCGGCTCGTTCACCGCTCACCTCCACCCGTTCCCGCCGCGGCCTCCGTTTCCTTCCGGCAACACGAATAACGCGGTTCGGGTTGCCACAGGTTCCTCTCGTCACGCGTAAGTGGTATCCGGAGTGCGACCGCCCGAAGAAAGACTGAGGTGTGATCAGCCCAGGGTCAACGTCACATCACCCTTGCGGGCCGCCTCGGCGTCGAACGACACCTTCCCGCGGTGGCTCACCTCGACCTGGTAGATCTTCTCCCCGATCGGGACGTCGGGTACGGCGAAGGTGAAGCCGCACACCCCGCTCGAGTACTCCGCGTTGGCCAGCCTGCCCAGGCCGACCGCCTTGCCGGACGCGTCGTACACCGTCACCTGCGTGCCCTCGGCGATGTCGTCGTAGCCCCGGTACCCCTCGCACTCGCCCCTGGTGGCGGCACCCGTGGCCCCGTCCAGCAGCGCCATGGCGCCCGTCAGTTCGAACGTCTCCGGCGCGCTCGCCCCGTCCTGGTCGCCCTTCCCGCCGAACAGCAGCACCGCGCCGACCGCGAGCAGGACGACGAGGACGACGCTGCCGACGATCAACGAGAGCGTGCGGCGGTACGAGGCCACCTCCACCTGCTGCGGCTGTTCGGGTTCCGGGACCGCGGGTGACGTGTTGTCGGGAATCGCGGAAATGTTGTTCATGGTGTTTCTCCGAACGGGAGCAGGTCGGGTACGTCTCCTGATCGGATCGCGGTCGATGCGCGTTACGCGGTCGAACCACCGCGATCGACGTGTTCGGTGTCCGTCCGAGGTGATCCAATCAGGTGGCGAAGCGATTCCGGTATCGGTGCCAGGCCCCGTTTTTCACCGGAACGAGTGACGTCTCGGATAAATGGCCGCCAGCGGGGCGTGCCCAAGCGGGCGCGGCGGACAGAATGGGGCGGCTCGCCCGCGCGCGGTGGGCGGGAGTTCACCGGCCGTTCGGGTCGGCGGACTAGAACCGGCGCATGACTGGTGGAGGGCTGGACCGGCGGACGCTGCTGCGCGCCGGGGCGATCGGTGCGGTCGGGGCGCTCGTGCCCGGCGGGGCGGCGTTGGCGCGGAGCGGTCGGCCGGTGCTGACGCACGGCGTGCAGTCGGGTGACGTGGCGTTCGACGGCGCGGTGGTGTGGACGCGGGCCGACCGGGCGTCGCGGATGCTGGTGGAGGTGTCGTCGGACCTGCTGTTCCGCCGCGTCCGGCGGGTGCGCGGCCCGCTGCTGACGCCGGAGACCGGCGGCACGGGGCGGGTGCGGCTGCGCGGCCTGCCCGCCGGGCGGCGGGTGCACTACCGCGTGGTGGCGGAGGACCTGGACGGCCGCACGCGCAGCGAACCGCGCACCGGCAGCTTCCGCACCGCGCCGCTGGGGCGCGAGGACGTGCGGTTCACGTGGTCGGGCGACGTGGCCGGTCAGGGCTGGGGCAGCAACCCGGACCTGGGCGGCATGCCGATCTTCGGCGCGATGGCGGCGCGCCGCCCGGACTTCTTCCTGCACAGCGGCGACACGGTCTACGCGGACGGTCCGCTGCGGGAGTCGGTGGTGCTGCCCGACGGCCGGGTGTGGCGCAACGTCGTGACGCCGGAGAAGCTGAAGGTCGCCGAGACCCTCGACGAGTACCGGGGGCAGTTCGCCTACAACCTGCTCGACCCGCGGTACTCGGAGTTCGTCGCGCACACGCCGCTGGTGGTGCAGTGGGACGACCACGAGGTCACCAACAACTGGTACCCGGGCGAGGTGCTCGACCTGCCGCAGTACACCGAGAAGCGGGTGGACGTGCTGGCGGCGCGGGCGTTCCGGGCGTTCCACGAGTGGCAGCCGATCGACCCGGCGCGCGCCGTGGACGGGCGGGTGTACCGCAGGTTCTCCTACGGGCCGCACGTCGAGGTGTTCGTGCTGGACATGCGGTCGTACAAGGACGCGAACACGGCGCCGCGCGACGGGGTGGGGCACGTGCTGGGCGAGCGGCAGGCCCGGTGGCTGGTCGATTCGCTGGACCGCAGCCGCGCCACGTGGAAGGTCGTGGCGGCGGACCTGCCGATCGGGTTGACCGTGCCGGACGGCGCGGACGTCGAGGGCGTGGCGAACGGGTTGCCGGGCGCGCCGGGCGGCCGTGAGCACGAGCTGGCGTGGGTGCTGCGGGAGCTGAAGCGGCGGCGGGTGCGCAACGCGGTGTGGTTGACGGCGGACGTGCACTACACGGCCGCGCACCACTACTCGCCGCAGCGGGCGTCGTTCACGGACTTCGACCCGTTCTGGGAGTTCGTGTCGGGGCCGCTGCACGCGGGCGCGTTCGGGCCGAACGCGCTGGACCCGACGTTCGGCCCGGAGGCGGTGTTCGTGAACGCGCCGCCGGTCGCGAACACCACGCCGCTGGACGGCTTCCAGCACTTCGGCGAGGTGGAGGTGAGCCGGGACGGGGAGCTGACCGTGCACCTGCGCGACCTGCGGGGCGCGTCGCTGTGGACGAAGACCCTGCGCCCGGCCTGAGCCCAGCAGGAGCCTGTCCACGAACACGCGCAAGCTTCTGCAAGCAGTTGCAGCCGTCTGGCCCTTGTTCGACCAAGATTGTCGTGGTTTTGTGCAACCCGCCCCGCCGTCCGTGCCGGGGCGGGTTGCAAGAACTTGCGACAAGGAGGTCGCGATGCGTCGGGCCGTCGCCGCGCTCATCGCCCTGGCCGTTGTGCCGTTCGCACCACCACCCGCGGTCGCCGCGCCGTCCACCGGGCGGCTCGCCGTCGGCTCGGTCGTCGACGTCGCGCCCGGCGCCCGCCCGGGGGACCGGTCGCTGGCCCGGGACGCCCTGCGCGAGGACCTGGCGGGGGAGCGGTTCTACTTCGTGATGCCCGACCGGTTCGCCAACGGCGACCCGCGCAACGACCGGGGCGGCGGCAGCGGGACCGACCGGCTCGTCACCGGCTTCGACCCCGCCGACAAGGGCTTCTACCACGGCGGCGACCTCAAGGGCCTGCGCGACAGGATCGACTACCTGGACGACATGGGGATCACCGCGATCTGGATGACCCCGATGTTCCGCAACCGGTGGGTGCAGGGCTCCGGCGTCGACGTCTCGGCCGGCTACCACGGCTACTGGACCACCGACTTCACGCGGCTCGACCCGCACTTCGGCACGACCAACGACATGCGGCGGCTCATCCAGGACGCCCACCGGCGCGGCATCAAGGTGTTCTTCGACATCGTCGCGAACCACACCGCCGACCTCATCGGGCACGCCGAGGGCGAGTACGACTACGTCAGCACGGGCGCCGAGCCGTACCTGGACGAGCGGGGCAACCCGGTCGACATCGCCGCCATCGCGGGCCGGGAGGACTTCCCGAGGCTCACCGGGCCCTACACGCCGGTGGTGCGGGGCGAGAAGACCCCGGCGTGGCTGAACGACCCGCAGCTGTACCACAACCGGGGCGACTCGACGTTCAGCGGCGAGTCCGCCGAGTACGGCGACTTCCACGGCCTCGACGACCTGATGACCGAGCACCCGACGGTCGTCAAGGGCATGAAGCGGATCTTCACCAGCTGGATCGACACGCTCGGCATCGACGGCTACCGCGTCGACACCGTCAAGCACGTCAACATGGAGTTCTGGCAGGCCCTCGCGCCGCACGTGAAGCGGTACGCGGAGGTGCGCGGCAAGCGGGACTTCTTCGTCTTCGGCGAGGTCTTCGACGCCGACCCCGCGTTCACCTCGCGCTACACCACCGAGGGGCGGATGCAGGCGACGCTGGACTTCCCGTTCCAGAGCGGCGCGGCGACGTTCCTGTCCGGTGGTGGCGCGGCGCGGCTCGCCGAGGTGCTGGTCGACGACGACCGCTACACCGACGCCGACTCGAACGCCTCCTCGCTGCCCACGTTCCTGGGCAACCACGACATGGGCCGCATCGCGTGGATGATCGGCGAGAAGCGGCCCGGCGCGTCCGAGGCGGAGCTGCTGGACCGGCTGGAGCTGGGCAACGCCCTGATGTACCTGTGGCGCGGCAACCCGGTCGTCTACTACGGCGACGAGCAGGGCTTCGCGGGCGCGGGCGGCGACAAGGACGCCCGGCAGGACATGTTCGCCTCGTCGACCCCCGACTACGCCGCCGAGCAGCTCATCGGCAGCGACCGGACCGGCGCGGTGGACAACTTCCGCACCGACCACCCGCTCTACCGGCAGCTCAAGGCGTTGGCGCGGTTCGTCGACTCGGACCCGGTGTGGCGCGACGGCAACCAGGCGCTGCGCCTCGCGCAGGGCGACGTGCTGGCGTTCAGCCGCACGGCCCGCGACCGGCAGGTCGAGCACCTCGTGGTCGCCAACGCGGGCACCGCGCCCGCCACCGTCGAGGTCCCCGCGTCCGGCTCCGGCTACCGGCCGGTGTGGCCGTCGGCCGGGTCGCAGGTGAACGCGCGGAACGGCAAGGTCGCCGTGACGGTGCCCGCGCTGTCCGCCCTCGTGCTCAAGGGCACGGGCACGCTGCGCGCCGCCGTCCCCACGCCCACGCTGGTCGTGCCGCCGGCCGGCACCGTGCTGGACGACCGGGTCGAGCTGCGCGCCGACGGCGTGACCTCGCCGTACGCGCAGGCCACGTTCGCCGCGCGGGTCGCGGGCGAGCGCGACTGGCAGGTGCTGGGCACCGACGACGCCGCGCCGTACCGGGTGTTCGCCGACCTGGCGTCCCTGCCGGGCGCGGCGGTCGGGAAGGACGTCGAGGTCAGGGTCGTCGCGAAGGACGCGCGGGGCTCGCTCGGCGCGGACGGCGCGCGGGTCGGCCTGGTCGCCGCGCCGCCGGTGGAGCCGCCGGGCGCGGCGTCCTCGGACTGGCTGGTCGTGCACTACAACCGCCCCGCGGGCGACTACGCGGGCTGGGGCCTGCACGTGTGGGGCGACGTGGAGAGCGCCCCGACGTGGGACGCGCCGCTGCCGTTCGCGGGGGAGACCCCGTACGGCCGGTTCGCGTGGGTGAAGCTGAAGCCGGGCGCCCGCTCGGTCGGGCTGATCGCGCACAAGGGCGACGAGAAGGACACCGACGGCGACCGGTTCGTCGACCCGGGCGCGACGCCGCAGGTGTGGCTCGCGCAGGGGCGGTCCGAGGTGCACGCCACCGAGGTCGCCGCCACCGGCCGCGCCGTCATCACCCACACCGGTGACGCGACGGGCCTGGTCGCGCGGGTCGGCGCGACGGACCACCCGTTCACCGGGGGAGTGGCGACGGTCCCGACCACGTCCCCGGTCGAGTTCTCCGTGGTGCGCGGCGGTGCCGTCGAGGCCACCGGCCGCACCGCCGGTCACGCGTGGGTCGCCGGCGGGAAGGTGCACGCGAGCCTCGCCGCGGCCGAGAACCGGGCCGTCATCCACTACCACCGGCCCGACGGCGACTACGCCGACTGGACGCTCTACCACTGGACGGGGTCGCTCGAACCGAGCCCCGGCTGGAACCAGTCGCGCGTGCCGGACGGCGCGGACGGCTTCGGCGCGTACTGGTCGGTCCCGCTGGAACCCGGCGCGCCGGGCCTGAGCAACATCATCCACAAGGGTGACGCGAAGGACCCGGGTCCCGACCAGTTCCTCGACGTCGCGGGCACCGGGCACGAGGTCTGGTACGCGTCCGGCTCGACCAAGGCCGACGGCTCGATCTCCTACGTGCTGCCGCCCTCGGGCGGTGAGGCCGTGGACGACGACCTCACCAGGGCCAAGGCGATCTGGGTGACGAAGGACCTGGTCGTGTGGGACGTGCCGGTCGTCGCCTCCGACGGCTACCGGGTCGAGTACGACGGCAAGGTGCTGCGCCTCGACCCGTCGACCGAGGCCGTCCCGGGGAAGTTCCCGCACCTGGGTGGCAAACCGGTGTTCCGCGTCCGCGACACCGACCGGGTGGACGAGGCGCTGCGCGGGAAGCTGTCCGCCGTGCACGTCGACTCCGGCGGCAACCTGCGCCACCGCACCGGCGTGCAGGTCGCGGGCGTGCTCGACGACCGGTACGCCGCCGCCGCGACCGCGCTGACCTACGGGCCGACGTTCGACGGGTCCACCGTCACGACCCGCCTGTGGGCGCCCACCGCGTCCTCGGTGAGGCTCAAGCTCTACGACCGGCCCTCCGGCGACCCCGTGCGGACCGTGGACCTGGTGCGCGACGACGCCTCGGGCTCGTGGTCGGCGTCCGGGGAGTGGGAGGACCGGTACTACCTGTACGAGGTGACGGTCGCCGGGCGCACGGTCAGCGTGACCGACCCGTACTCGGTGGCCCTCGCGGTGGACTCGACGCACTCGCAGTTCGCCGACCTGGGCGACGCCCGGACGATGCCCGACGGCTGGGCGTCGGAGGTGGCGCGCGGCCTGGGCGAGGACCCCACCGAGCACGGCGTCACCGAGCTGCACGTGCGCGACTTCTCCATCGGCGACGAGTCCGTGCCCGCCGCGGACCGGGGCACGTACAAGGCGTTCACGCACCGCTCGTCCACCGGCATGACCCACCTGCGGCAGCTCGCCGGGGCCGGGCTGGACACCGTGCACCTGCTGCCCACGTTCGACATCGCCACCATCCCCGAGAAGCGCGCCGACCAGCGGCGACCCGACTGCGACCTGGGCGCGCCGCCCCCGGCGTCCGAGGAGCAGCAGACCTGCACGACCGCCGCGGCGGCGCGGGACGGCTTCAACTGGGGCTACGACCCGTTCCACTACGACGTCCCCGAGGGCTCCTACGCCACCGACGACGCGCAGGACGGGTGGGCGCGCTCCAGGCAGTACCGCGAGATGGTGAAGTCGTTGCACGCCAACGGCAACCGCGTGGTGGTGGACGTGGTCTACAACCACACCGCCGCCGCCGGCGACGCCCCGACGTCGGTGCTCGACAAGGTGGTGCCGGGTTACTACCAACGGCTGAACCTCGACGGCACCGTCGCCGACTCCACGTGCTGCGCCAACACCGCCACCGAGAACGCCATGATGGGCAAGCTCGTCGTGGACTCCGCGGTGCGCTGGGCGAAGCTCTACAAGGTCGACGGCTTCCGGTTCGACCTGATGGGCCACCACCCCAAGGCCAACGTCCTCGCCGTGCGGGCCGCCCTGGACGCCCTCACCGTCGAGCGCGACGGCGTCGACGGCCGGAACCTCCGGATCTACGGCGAGGGCTGGGACTTCGGCGAGGTCGCCGGCGACGCCCGGTTCGAGCAGGCCACCCAGGCGAACATGGCGGGCACCGGCATCGGCACGTTCAGCGACCGGCTGCGCGACGCCGTGCGCGGCGGCGGGCCGTTCGACGAGGACCCGCGCGTGCAGGGCCTCGGCTCGGGCCTCGCGGGCGACCTCAACGACTCCCCGGCCAACGGCGACGTCGCCGCGCGCCTGGTCAACTACACCGACCTGGTGAAGCTGGGCATGGCGGGCAACGCCGCGTCCTACCGGTTCGAGTCGACCTCCGGCGGCGTGGTCAGCGGCCGGGACGTCACCTACAACGGCTCGCCCGCCGGGTACGCGGGCGGACCGGCGGACGTGATCACGTACGTCGACGCGCACGACAACGAGACGCTGCACGACGCGCAGGCGTTCAAGCTGCCCGCCGGCACGTCGCCGGCGGACCGGGTGCGGATGCAGAAGGTGGCGCTGGCGCCCGTGCTGCTCGGGCAGGGCCAGCCGTTCCTGCACGCCGGGGCGGAGTTCCTCCGCTCGAAGTCGCTGGACCGCAACAGCTACGACTCGGGCGACTGGTTCAACCGCTACGACCCGTCGTTGCGCGACAACGGCTTCGGCCGCGGCCTCCCGCCGGCCGCCGACAACCGGGACAAGTGGCCGTACGCCGCGCCGCTGCTCGCCGACCCCGCGCTCAAGCCGTCGCCGGCGGACATGCGCACGGCCGTGGACAACACCCTGGAACTGCTGCGCATCCGCAAGTCGTCCCCGCTGTTCAGCCTGAACGACGCGGCGCTCGTGCAGCGGAAGCTGTCGTTCCCGGCCGCCGAGCCCGGCCTGGTCGTCGCGCACCTGGACGACACGGCCGGCCCGGACGCCGACCCGGCGCTGGACGGCGTGCTGGTCGTCGTCAACCCGTACCCGGTGGCGAAGTCCGCCGCCGTCGCGGGCGACTGGCGCGACCACCCGCTGTCGTCCGACCGGGCCACCGTCGCCGACGGCGCGGTCACCGTCCCGGCCCGCTCGGTGGTGGTCCTGACCCGGTGACGACCCGAGCGGCACCGCCCGCCCCCGCCCCTCCCCGAACGGGAGTTCACGGCGGTCACGGTGGGCGGTGCCGCGCCCACCGTTACCCTGGACCCCAGTCGCACCACCACCCGTACGAAGGAGTACCGACCGCCGTGAGCGAGCGCACCCTGGTCCTGGTCAAGCCCGACGGCGTCAGCCGCGGCCTGGTCGGCGAGGTCATCTCCCGCATCGAGCGCAAGGGCCTGAAGCTGGCCGCCCTCGAACTGCGCACCGTGGACCGCGCGACCGCCGAGCAGCACTACGCCGAGCACGACGGCAAGCCGTTCTTCGGCGACCTGGTCGAGTTCATCACCGGCGGCCCGCTGGTCGCGCTGGTGGTGGAGGGCACCCGCGCCATCCCCGCGTTCCGCCAGCTGGCCGGCGGCACCGACCCGGTCGAGAAGGCCACCCCCGGCACGATCCGCGGCGACTTCGGCCTGGAGGTCCAGTTCAACCTGGTCCACGGCTCGGACTCGCCGGAGTCGGCCGAGCGCGAGATCAAGCTCTGGTTCCCGAACCTCTGAGCCGACGCACCCGAACGGCCCGGCACCCTCGTGGCGCCGGGCCGTTCGCGCGTCCGGGGAACGGGTGTCGGGCGGGCGGGGTGTCGGGCGGGGTGTCGGGCGGGCGGAAAACCACCCCTGGGTTGTCGGGCCCCGCCGCTACCGTGATCCACGTGACGCCCCTCGTCGAAGCCAAGGCACTCACCAAGCGGTTCGGCGCGTTCGAGGCCGTGCGCGGCATCGACGTGGAGGTCAGACCGGGGGAGGCGTTCGGGTTCCTCGGCCCCAACGGCGCGGGCAAGTCCTCCACCATGCGGATGATCGCGTGCGTGTCCCCGCGCTCCGGCGGCGACCTCACCGTCCTCGGCATGGACCCCGGGACCGAGGGGCCGCGCATCCGGGCCCGGCTCGGCGTCGTCCCCCAGCAGGACAACCTGGACACCGAGCTGACCGTCCGGCAGAACCTGGAGGTCTACGGCCGCTACTTCGGGCTCAGCCGGGCCGCGGTGCGCGCCAAGGCGGTGGAGCTGATGGAGTTCGCCCAGCTCACCGACCGCGCCGAGGCCGAGGTGGAGCCGCTGTCGGGCGGCATGAAGCGGCGGCTCACCATCGCCCGCTCCCTGGTCAACGACCCGGAGCTGCTGCTGCTCGACGAACCCACCACCGGCCTGGACCCGCAGGCCCGCCACCTGCTGTGGGACCGGCTGTTCCGGCTCAAGCAGTCCGGCGTCACGCTCATCATCACCACCCATTACATGGACGAGGCCGAGCAGCTGTGCGACCGGCTGGTGGTGATGGACGGCGGCCTGGTCGCCGCCGAGGGCTCGCCGGCCGAGCTGATCCGCCGCTACTCCACCCGCGAGGTGCTGGAGCTGCGCTTCCCGCCCGGCGAGCAGAGCACGGACGGCGTGCGCGACCTGGGGCAACGGGTCGAGGTGCTGCCGGACCGGGTGCTGGTCTACGCCGACGACGGCGAGGCGGCGCTGGCCGCGGTCCACGCGCGGGGCGTGCGGCCGGTGTCGACCCTGGTGCGCCGCGCGGGCCTGGAGGACGTGTTCCTCCGGCTCACCGGCCGGACGCTGGTCGACTGATGGCGGCGCACGCGGTCGGCCCGCTGCGGGCCGCGCTCCTCACCGTCGAGGGCCACTGGGCGTGGTACCGCCGCAACTGGCGCGCCACGGTGATCACGAACTTCCTCCAGCCGGTGCTGTTCCTGCTGGCCATGGGCGTCGGCTTCGGCTCGCAGGTGCAGGCCGGACCGGCCACCGGCGGCCACGCCTACGTCGTGTACCTGGCGCCCGCGCTGCTGGTGCTCACCGCCACCCAGAACGCCATGTTCGAGTCCACCTGGGCGGTGTTCTCGGCGTTCAAGTGGCAGCAGACCTACCTCGGCATCGTCTCCACCCCCATCAGCCCCGCCCAGGTCCTGCACGGCCGGCTGCTGTGGAACGCGCTGCGCCTGTTCGCGAGCACCCTGGTGTTCCTGCTCGTCGCCGCCGCGCTCGGCGCCGTGACCGGGCCGGGCGCGCTGTGGGCGGTGCCGGCGTCGGTGCTCGCGGGCATGGCGTTCAGCGCGCCCGTCGTCGCGTTCACCGCGACCCGGAAGAAACCGGACGCGTTCAACGGCCTCTACCGGTTCGTGCTGATGCCGATGACCCTGTTCACCGGCGCGTTCTTCCCCCTCGACCAGCTGCCCGCCTGGCTGCACCCGCTCGCGTGGGCCACGCCGGTGTGGCACGGCATCGAACTGGCGCGCGGCGCCGCGTTCGGCACGCTCGGCGTCCTGCCCGCCCTCGGCCACGTCGCCTACCTGGCCGCCCTGGTGGTCGTCGGCGCGGTGCTGGGCCGCCGCTACTTCGACCGGAGGCTCGCGCCGTGACCGCCACCACCACCGGCCGCGCACCCGGCGGCCTGCTGTTCCGGGTGGTCCCGCCGGGCCTGTACGCGGGCCGCCCGCACGTCCTCGTCGAGCGCTCCTACCTGGTCAACCGGCGCGCCTGGCTGTCCGTCGTGTCGGGGTTCTTCGAGCCGCTGTTCTTCCTGCTCTCCCTCGGCTTCGGCTTCGGGCAGCTCGTCGCCGCCGTGCAGGGGCCGGGCGGGCCGATCGCCTACCCGGCGTTCGTGGCGCCCGCCCTGCTCGCGGCGTCGGCGATGAACGGCGCGGTGTTCGACGCCACGTTCAACCTGTTCTTCAAGTTCAAGTACGCCAAGGTCTACGACGCCGTGCTGGCCACCCCGATGGGGCCGGTCGACATCGCGGTCGGCGAGGCCGCGTGGTGCCTGATCCGCGGCGGCCTGTACTCGGGCGGGTTCCTCGCCGTGATGCTCGGCTTCGGGCTGATCGACTCGTGGTGGGCGCTGCTGGCGCTGCCGGTGTGCCTGCTGGTGGCGGTCGCGTTCGCCGCGGTCGGCATGGCGGCGGCCACGTTCATGCGCTCCTGGCAGGACTTCGACCTGGTGCAGCTGGCCGTGCTGCCGCTGTTCCTGTTCTCGGCCACGTTCTACCCGCTGTCGGTGTACCCGGGCTGGTTGCAGGCGGTCGTGCGGTGCACGCCGCTGTACCACGCGATCGAGCTGACCAGGGGCCTGACCACCGGTTACGTGGGCTGGGACGCCCTCGGGCACGCCGCCTACTTCGTGGTGATGGCGGTGGTCGGGGTGGTCGTCGCCGCCCGGCGGCTCGGCCGGCTGCTGCTCACCTGACCCGCCCCCGACCGGGGCGTCCCCCGACCGCTGTTCCGGGCACCGCCGGCGCTGCCGTTACCCTGGGGCGGTGAGCGTCGAGTCGGTATTCCCCGCCCTGGAGCCCCTCCTGCCCCGGGTGTCCAAGCCGGTCCAGTACGTCGGCGGGGAGCTCAACGCGACCCTCAAGGACTGGGACGCCGCCGCCGTGCGGTGGGCCCTGATGTACCCGGACGCCTACGAGGTCGGGCTGCCCAACCAGGGCGTCATGATCCTGTACGAGGTCCTCAACGAGCAGCCGGACGTGCTGGCCGAGCGCACCTACGCGGTGTGGCCCGACCTGGAGGCGCTCATGCGCGAGCACGGCGTGCCGCAGTTCACCGTCGACGGGCACCGCCCGGTCGGCGCGTTCGACCTGTTCGGCGTCAGCTTCGCCACCGAGCTGGGCTACACGAACCTGCTCAACGCGCTCGACCTGGCCGGCATCCCGCTGCACGCCGCCGACCGCACCGAGGACCACCCGATCGTGGTGGCCGGCGGGCACGCGGCGTTCAACCCGGAGCCGATCTCCGCGTTCGTCGACGCGGCGGTCCTCGGCGACGGCGAGGAAGCCGTCCTGGAGATCACCGACATCGTCCGGCGCTGGAAGGCCGAGGGGCGCCCCGGTGGGCGCGACGAGGTGCTGACCAGGCTCGCCGAGACCGGCGGCGTGTACGTGCCGCGGTTCTACGACGTCGAGTACCTGCCCGACGGCCGCATCCAGCGCGTCGTGCCCAACCGCGAGCGCGTGCCGTACCGGGTGTTCAAGCGCACCACGATGGACCTCGACGCGTGGCCGTACCCGAAGCAGCCGCTGGTGCCGCTCGCGGAGAGCGTCCACGAGCGGATGAGCGTGGAGATCTTCCGCGGCTGCACGCGCGGCTGCCGGTTCTGCCAGGCGGGCATGATCACCCGCCCGGTGCGCGAGCGGTCCATCGAGGGCATCGGCGCCATGGTGCAGCGCGGCCTGGAGGCCACCGGCTTCGAGGAGGTCGGCCTGCTGTCGCTGTCCAGCGCCGACCACTCCGAGATCGCCGAGGTCACCAAGGGCCTCGCGGACCGCTACGAGGGCACCAACACCAGCCTGTCGCTGCCGTCGACGCGGGTGGACGCGTTCAACATCGACCTGGCCAACGAGCTGTCCCGCAACGGCCGCCGCTCGGGCCTCACGTTCGCGCCCGAGGGCGGCAGCGAGCGCATCCGCCGCGTCATCAACAAGATGGTGTCGGAGGAGGACCTGATCCGCACGGTCAGCGCGGCGTTCGGCGCGGGCTGGCGGCAGGTGAAGCTGTACTTCATGTGCGGCCTGCCCACCGAGACCGACGACGACGTGCTCCAGATCGCGGAGATGGCCAAGAACGTCATCCGCGCGGGCCGCGAGGTGTCGGGCCGCAAGGACATCCGCTGCACCATCTCCATCGGCGGGTTCGTGCCCAAGCCGCACACCCCGTTCCAGTGGGCCGCGCAGTGCGACCCGGCGACCGTGGACGACCGGCTGCGCAAGCTGCGCGACGCGGTCAACTCCGACCGGGCGCTGGGCCGCAACATCGGCATGCGCTACCACGACGGCAAGCCGTCCCTGATCGAAGGGCTGCTGTCGCGCGGCGACCGGCGCCTCGGCCACGTCATCGAGCGGGTGTGGCGCGAGGGCGGTCGCTTCGACGGCTGGTCCGAGCACTTCTCCTATGACCGCTGGGTGAGCGCCGCCGCGGCCGAGCTGGAGCCGCTGGGCGTGGACCTGGCCTGGTTCACCACCCGTGAGCGCGAGGAGCTGGAGGTCCTGCCCTGGGACCACCTCGACTCGGGGCTCGACAAGGAGTGGCTCTGGGCCGACTGGCAGGACGCGCTGGACGAGCGGGAGCAGGACGACTGCCGCTGGACGCCGTGCTTCGACTGCGGCGTGTGCCCCGCGATGGGGACGGACATCGAGGTCGGGCCGACCGGGCGCACGCTGCTGCCGATCTCGCCGGTCGGCAAGGGGTCGCCGGTGCGCAACCCGGCGCTGACCCGGCCCTGACGTCCGCCGGAAGACCTCGTGAATGGTGCCGTGACCACGGCGCGCACCGGTTCGGAGAAGGTTCAACCACGCCTAGGTGATCTGGATCACAGGCATTTCCGAAACGTGTTGTAGTAAGTTCGCGGCACGCTCTTTTCCCCCCGCCGCGTTCGTACTCCAGGAGGTCGGGGTGTCGAAGGAGGTGCTCGCCGACGTCATGCGCGAACTCGGCGAAGAGCACCGCGAGGCCATTTTCGAGACCTACGTGCGCGGGCGCACGGTGCGTGAGGCGGCTCGTGCCCTGGGTATTCCGGAGAGCACCGTCAAGTCGCGGGTCTACCACGCGATGAAGATCCTGCGCCGCGCCTTGGCCGAGCGGAACTGAAAGGCCCCGTCACCAATTCGGCGGGCCGTCGGGTGCATTGTCGTCGAATTGGCCGGTGCCATTCCGCGGCTCTGTTCGCGGGCGGTTCCGTTCGCGGGCGGCTACTCCCGGACGGCGGCCAGCGCGTCGACCACGCCGTGGCCGTAGAAGCCGTTGTACTCCGAGTAGCCCGTGCAGAACGCGTCCTGCACGCCGGTGCCGTTGAGGTCGTAGTCGGCGGGGCAGGGCAGCGTCTCGGCCTGCGCGTTGAGCATCCGCGACAGCTCCGGCGCCCCGGCCTCCGGGTGCGTGGACGCCAGCAGCGCCGCCACCCCGGCCACGTGCGGCGCGGCCATCGACGTGCCGCACGAGTAGTCGTACCCGGACGGCACGGTGGACAGCACGCACCCGTTCCGGGCGTCGTCGGGCTCCTGCTTGCGGTCGCCGCCTGGAGCCGTCACGTCGACCGCGCCCAGCCCGTACGAGCTGTACCCGGCCTTCACCTTCTCCGCGCCGATCGACGACACCGCCACCACGTTGCGCAGCTGCGCGGGCAGCACCAGGCACGTGTTGTCCACCGGCTGGGGCCGCACGTCCTCGGGCGCCGCGTTGGTCGGGCTCAGCGCGTCCAGGGCCGGTTTGGTCAGGTCGGCCGCCCCGTTGCCCGCCGCGGCCACCGTCAGCACGCCGCGCGCGGTCGCGTGCTCCACCGCCCGCCGCACCGCCTCGTACACCACGGACTGGCCCACCTTGTTCTGGCAGGTGAACACCCACGGGTCGATGAAGTAGCTGTTGTTGGTGATCGTCATGCCGCGCTCCGCGGCCCACATGAACCCGCACACCGCGTACTCGGGGTAGATGAACCCGTCGTCGTCCACGACCTTCACCGAGGCGATCCGCACGCCCGGCGCGACCCCCGTGGTGCCCAGGCCGTCGTCGGCCGCCGCGATGGTGCCCGCCACGTGCGTGCCGTGCGCGGACGTCGACGGCGACCACGCCGCCTGCGCCGGGTCGGCCACGCCGGTCGTGCAGCCCGCGGACAGCGCCGGGTCGAGCGCGCCCACCAGGTCGGGGTGCGCCGGGTCGATGCCCGAGTCGAGCACGCCGACCACCACGTCCCGGCTGCCGGTGCTCACCGCGTGCGCCTCGGCGGCCCGGATCAGGTCCATGTCCCACTGCTCGGCGGTGCGGTCCACCGCACCCGACGTCCGGTGCGCGCCGCCCACCTCGTCGTCCTTCTTGCGCGCCGGCGCGCCCGTGCGCCGGGACAGGCCGTCCTGCTGGGCGCTGTAGGTCCGGTCCACGCCCATCTTGCGGGTGAAACCGGGATCGGCCGAGACGGCGACCGCGACCGCGATCTGCGGGTGGTACCCCGTCGTGGTGCCGCACGCGGCGGCGACCTGCGCGTTCGCCAGCGGTTCGCTGGTGCCGCGCTCGAACACCACGAGGTAGCGCAGCACCGGGCCGGGCTGCACGCACCCGGACGCGGTCGGCTGGGGCCCCGGTTCGGCCGCGGCGCCCGCGGTGGCCGCGAAGCAGCCCGTCGCGAGCAGCACCGAGGTGACCGCGACCGCTCGGACGCGGCGGAGCAGAGGCACGGGGGACCTCCAGACTGGGCCGGCCGGTCGCCACGACGGCGATCCGTCACTACTCACTGCTGCCGCGCGACGGTAACCAGGTGAGCCGGAGCAGACAAGCGCAACGGCTCCGGGCACGTCCACGGTACCGTCCTGCCGGAGTAGGAGCGTGGACCGTCGGGTACCCACCCCGCCGTGGTCCACCCGGCAACCAGGGAGCAGCACTGAGCCGCCAGCAGCAGCCCAACCCGTCGGCCGCACCGGTGCAGAAGCTCCGGCTGCGCTACGCCAAGCGCGGACGGTTGCGGTTCACGTCACACCGCGACATCGCCCGCACGTTCGAACGCGCGCTGCGCCGGGCGGGCGTGCCGATGGCCTACTCCCAGGGCTTCAGCCCTCACCCGAAGGTGTCGTGGGTGGGTGCCGCGCCGACCGGCGTGGCGAGCGAGGCCGAGTACGTCGAGGTCCAGGTCGTGGAGGAGGTCGACCCGGAGGCCCTGCGCACCGCGCTCGACTCCGTGCTGCCGCCCGGCCTGGACGTGCTGGAGGTGGTCCGGTCGGCCGGCGGCACGCTGCCCGAGCGGATCGAGGCCAGCGAGTGGCGGGTGGAACTGCCCGGCGTGTCGCCCGAAGACCTGGCCGAAGCGGTCTCCGCGCTCATGGCCGCGGGGTCCGTCGAGGTCGAGCGGTTGACCAAGGACGGCAAGAAGGTGCTCGACGTGCGGCCGGCCGTCGTGTCGGCGCAGGTAGGCGTGCATTCGAGCGATGCGGGACACGATGCCGGGGATTTGTCACAACCGTGTGGGATACTCATGACGGTCGTACGGCAGACAACCCCTACCGTGAGACCCGACGACGTGCTGAGCGCGCTCCGAGTCGTCGCCGACCTGGTTCCGCCGGTGCCCGCGAAGGCGACCCGGATGGCGCAGGGGCGGCTCGACGACGAAGGCGGCCTGGTCGACCCGCTGGCCCTTGACCGGGCGGCGGAGGTCTGACCGGACTGCCGGAGCGGCGCTGACGGCGTCGTCGAGCAGGAGTTATAGGACCTGCTGTGCCGCGCGCCCCCACGGGCGGGCGCCACAGCGCAAGGCAAGGATTCCCGCCGCCAGCCGCGGCGGTGAGTGGACAAGAGAGGCCCCTGCGCGGCCGCGTCGGTTGGGACGCGCCCGGGGGCGGAGGAGCTGCATTGTCGAACACGGAAAAGCCCGCCGGCGCCGCCGGCGGGGGTAACGCCACACCCGGACACCCGGACCTGGGCGACCTGCCCGCCAAGCTGAGGGTGCACGCCCTGGCGAAGCTGCTCGGCGCGAGCAGCAAGGACGTCGCGGCGGCGCTCGCCGACCTCGGCGAACCGGTGCGCAGCGCGCAGTCGAGCGTGAGCCGGGACCTGGCGCTCAAGGTCGCGGACAGCCTGCTGAACTGGGACGACATCGTCACCGGCGAGGTGGACGAGCACACCGAGGCGCCGGTCGCGGTCGCCCGCGACGTGGCGCCGCTGACGCCGCTGTTCGCGCCGCCGTCCGCGGTGTTCCTGCCGCCGACGCCGGTCGTGGTCGAGACCCCGGTGAGCCGGGACGACGACGACCACGAGGACGACGAGGACCAGGACGCCGAGGAGCGCGACGCCGCCGACGACGCCGGTGACGAGGGCGAGGGCCGTCGCCGCCGCCGCCGTGGCCGGCGCGGTCGCGGTCGCGGCAAGGGCGTGGGCGACGAGGCCGGTGGCGACGACGAGCAGGCCGACGAGCCCGCCGAGGCCGAAGCCGAGGCCGACGACGCCGCGGACGACGCGGCCGACGAGGACGGCGGCACGAGCCGTCGCCGCCGTCGCCGTCGCCGCCGCAAGGCAGGCGCGGACGACGAGGCCGCCCCGAACGAGGACGACCCGCCGAACACCGTCGTGCACGTCCGCGAGGTCAGCCGGGACGCCCGCGACGACAAGGCCGACTCCGAGGCCGCGCAGAACGAGGTGCGCAGCGTCCGCGGCTCCACCCGGCTGGAGGCCAAGCGCCAGCGCCGCCGCGACGGCCGCGAGGCCGGCCGCCGCCGTGCCCCGGTGCTGTCCGAGGCCGAGTTCCTGGCGCGCCGCGAGGCCGTCGAGCGCACGATGGTCGTCCGCGAGCGCGGCGACCGCACCCAGATCGGTGTGCTGGAGGACGGCGTCCTGGTCGAGCACTTCGTGACCTCGTCGGGCAGCGGCTCGCTGGTCGGCAACGTCTACCTCGGCCGGGTGCAGAACGTGCTGCCCTCGATGGAGGCGGCGTTCATCGACATCGGCCGCGGCCGCAACGCGGTGCTCTACGCGGGCGAGGTCGACTGGGACGCGGCCGGCCTGGAGGGCAAGGCCCGCAAGATCGAGCAGGCCCTCTCCACCGGCGACAGCGTCCTGGTGCAGGTCACCAAGGACCCGGTCGGCCACAAGGGCGCCCGGCTGACCACGCAGATCAGCCTGCCCGGCCGCTTCCTGGTGTACGTGCCGGGCGGCGGCGCGACGGGCATCAGCCGCAAGCTGCCCGACAACGAGCGCAAGCGCCTCAAGGACATCCTCAAGCGGGTCGTCCCTGAGGACGCGGGCGTCATCATCCGCACCGCCTCGGAGGGCATCGCCGAGGACGAGCTGGGCCGCGACGTCACCCGCCTCCAGGCGCAGTGGCAGGTCATCAAGGACAAGGCGAGCACGCCGAAGGCCCAGGCCCCGCAGCTGCTCTACGAAGAGCCCGACCTGCTGGTGAAGGTCGTCCGCGACCTGTTCACCGAGGACTTCGCGTCGCTCGTCGTCCAGGGCGCCGACGCCTGGGAGACCATCGACGGCTACGTCCGGCACGTCGCCCCCGACCTTCAGGAACGGCTGCGCCGCCACGTGGGCAACAGCGACGCGTTCGTCGAGTACCGCATCGACGAGCAGCTGCTCAAGGCACTGGACCGCAAGGTCTGGCTGCCGTCCGGCGGCTACCTGGTCATCGACCGCACCGAGGCGATGACCGTCATCGACGTCAACACCGGCAAGTTCACCGGATCGGGTGGAAACCTCGAAGAGACGGTGACGCGCAACAACCTGGAGGCGGCGGAGGAGATCGTCCGCCAGCTCCGGCTGCGCGACATCGGCGGCATCATCGTCATCGACTTCATCGACATGGTCCTGGAGTCGAACCGCGACCTGGTGCTGCGCCGGCTGACCGAGTGCCTGGGCCGCGACCGCACCCGTCACCAGGTGGCGGAGGTGACGTCGCTGGGCCTCGTGCAGATGACCCGCAAGCGGGTCGGCACGGGCCTGCTGGAGGCGTTCTCGACGACCTGCGAGCACTGCCGCGGGCGTGGCGTGGTCATGTCGACCGAGCCCGTGCACTCGCACAACGGCGGTGGCGGCAACGGCGGCGGCAACGGCGGTGGCCAGCCCCAGCAGCAACAGCAGCAGGGCGGCGGCCGCAAGTCGCGCCGCGGCAAGACCGTCGAGGCCCCCGAGCCGGTGGCCGAGCAGACCGTCGAGCCGGCCGAGGAGCCGGAGGCCGTCGCCGAGCAGCCCGCGTCGACCGAACCGGTGGCCGCGGCCGCCGTGGTCGAGGAGGAGGCCGCGCCGGAACCCACCAAGCGCGACCGCCGCCAGCGCCGCCGCGCCCGCCGGGAAGCCGGCGCGGTGATCAAGCACGGCGAGGACGCCCAGGCCGACGAGCCCACCCCGGCCGCCACCGAACCGACCACCGGCACCGCCGGTGCCGGTGCCGGTGCCGTCACCGGTGAAGCCGCCACGGCCCAGGCCACCCCCGCTGAGCAGGCACCCGCCGAGCAGGCCCCGTCGTCGCAGCCCCAGGCCGCGCCGACCGAGCCCGCCCAGCAGGCTCCGGCCCAGCAGGAACAGGCCCCGGCCCCGCAGGCCGACGCCGAGCAGGTCGACACCGACCAGCCCGGCGCCGCCCAGCCCGTTGCCGGCCGGCGTGGTGCCGGCCGG
Source organism: Saccharothrix sabaoui (assembly GCF_051756985.1). NCBI lineage: Bacteria > Bacillati > Actinomycetota > Actinomycetes > Pseudonocardiales > Pseudonocardiaceae > Saccharothrix > Saccharothrix sabaoui. The sequence goes on along the minus strand of NZ_JBPKJK010000002.1, from coordinate 20,988 downwards.
CGTGGTGCCGCCCAGCCCGAGGCAGAGCAGGCCGAGCCCGCCCAGCCCCAGGCCGCGCAGGTGCCCGCCGAGCAGCCCGCACAGGCTCCTGAGCCGCCCCAGGCGACCCAGGACCCGGTCGAGGCCGTCCCGGCGCAGCAGACCCAGGAGCCCACTCCGGCCCAGCAGTCGGAGCAGCCCCTGAACGGCCACTCCCAGGAGCCGGCAGCGGCCCCCGCGGTGACCACCCGTCGCCGCACGACCCGCCGCGCGGCCTCCCGCCCCGCCGGCCCGCCGCTGGGCGTCAAGGAGAACTGACCGGACGCACGGGGACGACCGCCACCCGCGGCCGTCCCCGTGCCCCGTCCGGCCTCACCCCGGGCACGTCCCACCCACGCCCGACCCGCCTCGTCCGCGCCGCCTCGCCCACATCGCCTTGCCCGGCCGACCCGCGCAACCCCGCCCACGGAGTCCCGCCCGCACACCCTGCTCACGCGGCCCCATCCCCGCCGCCCCGCCGCAGGGTCGCGCTCGCAGGGTCCCGCTCGCGCAGCCCTCGACGTGCCCCGGGCCGCAACCCGGTTCCAGGTGGACCGGCCTCCCGGGACCGGGTTGTCCACACCCGCGCACAACACCCCCGGAACTGTCGGCCCCCCGTGGTTGGCTATGCGCGAGGGGGCCTCCGCGCAGGGGTACCCCCCGCGCAGCTCCGCCGACCGGCCAGGCCCCTCCGACACCGGCCCTGAGCAGCGCGTTCCGGGCACGACCACCCCGGTTTGACCTCGCTGTCCACCGCCACGTAATCTGTTACGCGGCCCGCCTTCCTGGTGGACCCTGTCGCGCGAAGCCCAGTCCGCTCTTCGTCAGTGGAGTCGAGGCGCGCGCGATCCGTCCCGTCGAGCAGCAGGAGACTTCCGTCCCGATGTACGCAATCGTCAAGACCGGCGGCAAGCAGTACAAGGTGGCTGTCGGCGACGTCATCGAGGTCGAGAAGCTCGAAGGCGAGCCGGACACCGAGATCACCTTCGCGGCGCCGCTCCTCGTGGTGGACGGGTCCGACGTCACCTCCGCCGCCGACGCCCTGGCGAAGTTCTCGGTGACCGGCAAGGTCGTCGAGCAGACCAAGGGTCCCAAGATCCGCATCCACAAGTTCAAGAACAAGACCGGCTACCACAAGCGCCAGGGTCACCGCCAGAAGCTGACCCGCGTCGAGGTCACCGGCATCACCGGTAAGTGAGGATCTGACTAGCCATGGCACACAAGAAGGGTGCATCCAGCTCCCGCAACGGCCGTGACTCGAACCCCCAGTACCTCGGGGTCAAGCGGTTCGGCGGTCAGGTCGTCAAGGCCGGCGAGATCCTGATCCGCCAGCGCGGCACCAAGTTCCACCCCGGCGTCAACGTCGGTCGTGGCAAGGACGACACGCTGTTCGCCCTGACCCCCGGGTCGGTGCAGTTCGGCGTGAAGCGCGGTCGCAAGACCGTCAACATCGTCCCGGTCGAGGTCGCTGCCTGAGGGCAGTCGCCAGACCGCGACGCGTGTACGACCTCCGACGAGGGGCGGGACCGGTGCACTCCGGCTCCCGCCCCTCGTTGCTTCTGCTGAAAGGAAATCCCCGTGTCCCGCTTCGTCGACCGGGTCGTCATCCACGTCGCCGCAGGTGATGGGGGCAACGGGGTCGCCTCCGTGCACCGTGAGAAGTTCAAGCCGCTCGGCGGTCCGGACGGCGGCAACGGCGGCAAGGGCGGCGACGTCGTGCTGGTCGTCGACTCCCAGGTGCACACCCTGCTCGACTTCCACTTCCGCCCGAACGCCAGCGCCGGCAACGGCAAGGGCGGCCAGGGCGGCAACCGGGACGGCGCGAACGGCGGCGACCTCGAACTGCGCGTGCCCGACGGCACCGTCGTGCTCACCCCAGAGGGTGAACTGGTCGCCGACCTCACCGGTGAGGGCACCCGCCTGATCGCGGCCCAGGGCGGCCGCGGCGGCCTCGGCAACGCCTCGCTGGCGTCCAAGGCCCGCAAGGCCCCCGGGTTCGCGCTGCTCGGCGAGCCGGGCGAGTCGCACGACCTGGTGCTGGAGCTGAAGTCCGTCGCCGACGTGGGCCTGCTGGGCTTCCCGTCCGCGGGCAAGTCGTCGTTGATCTCGGTGCTGTCCGCGGCCAAGCCGAAGATCGCCGATTACCCGTTCACCACGCTCGTGCCGAACCTGGGCGTGATCACCGGCGGCGAGACCATCTTCACCATGGCCGACGTGCCCGGTCTGATCCCGGGCGCCTCCGAGGGCAAGGGCCTCGGCCTGGACTTCCTGCGGCACATCGAGCGCTGCGCGGTGCTCGTGCACGTCGTGGACTGCGCGACCTACGAGCAGGACCGCGACCCGCTGTCGGACATCGACGCGCTGGAGCAGGAACTCGCGAAGTACACGCCGTCGCTGGCCGACGACCTGGCCGAGCGGCCGCGCGTGGTGGTGCTGAACAAGATCGACATCCCGGAGGCCAAGGACCTGGCGGAGATGGTCCGCCCGGACATCGAGGCCCGCGGCCTGCCGGTGTTCGAGGTGTCCACGGCCAGCCGCGAGGGCCTGCGCGAGCTGACGTTCGCCCTGGCCCGGGTCGTCGAGGAGTACCGGGCGTCCAAGCCGGTGCAGGAGTCGACGCGGATCGTGCTGCGGCCCAGGGCCCTGGACGACGCGGGCTTCACCGTGATCGAGGACCCGGAAACGCCCGGCGGGTTCATCGTGCGCGGCGAGCGGCCCGAGCGCTGGATCAGGCAGACCGACTTCTCCAACGACGAGGCCGTCGGCTACCTCGCCGACCGGCTCAACCGCCTCGGCGTGGAGGAAGTGCTGGTCAAGAAGGGCGCCGAGCCGGGCTGCCAGGTCACCATCGGCGAGCTGGTGTTCGACTGGGAGCCGACCACGCCCGCCGGCATCGCCATGACCATGACCGGTCGCGGCACCGACGCCCGGCTGGAGGCCAACAACCGGGTCGGCGCGTCCGAGCGCCTGGCGGCGAAGAAGGCCCGGCGCATCCCCGGCGTCTACGACGAGAGCGACTTCGACGGCGGCGGGTTCGACCGCGGCGGGGTCGACGACGAGGACGACGAGTGATCGGGTCGGCGACGGTGTCCCAGGCCCGGCAGGCCGTGTCCGCGGCCTCCCGGGTCGTGGTGAAGGTCGGGTCGTCGTCGCTGACCACCGCCGCGGGCGGGCTCGACCCGACGCGGTTGGACGCCCTGGTCGACGCGGTCGCCGCGCGGTGCGCCGCGGGCAGCCAGGTGGTGCTGGTGTCCTCGGGCGCCATCGCGGCCGGCCTGGCGCCGCTGGGCGTGACCAGGCGGCCCCGCGACCTCGCCACCCAGCAGGCCGCGGCGAGCGTCGGCCAGCTGGCGCTGGCGCACGCCTACGCCTACTCGTTCGGCCGCTACTCGCTGACCGTCGGCCAGGTGCTGCTGACCGCCGACGACGTGGTGCGGCGCGCGCACTACCGCAACGCGCAGCGCACGTTCTCCCGGCTGCTGGCGCTGGGCGCGGTGCCGGTGGTGAACGAGAACGACACCGTCGCCACCGAGGAGATCCGGTTCGGCGACAACGACCGGCTGGCCGCCCTGGTGGCGCACCTCGTCGGCGCGGACGCGTTGTTCCTGCTGTCGGACGTGGACGCCCTCTACGACGGCGACCCGCGCAAACCGGGCGCGCGCCGCGTCACGGAGGTCGCCGGGGCGTCCGACGTGGACGGTGTGCGGGCCGGTTCGGTCGGCGCGTCGGGGCTCGGCACCGGCGGCATGGCGTCCAAGCTCGCGGCGGCCCGCCTGGCGGCGTCGGCGGGCATCCCGGTGCTGCTGGCCGGTGCGACGGACGCCGCGCGGGCGTTGAGCACGGCGGACGTCGGCACGGCGTTCGCGGTCACCGGCCCGCGCCTCTCGGCCCGGCGCTTCTGGCTGGGGCACGCCGCCGGCGCGACCGGCAGGCTCGTCCTCGACGACGGCGCGGTGGCGGCCGTCGTGGGCCGGCGGCGGTCGCTGCTGGCGGCCGGTATCACCGGCGTCGAGGGTTCGTTCGACGCCGGTGACGTGGTGGAACTGGTCGACCTGTCGGGGCACGTGGTGGCGCGCGGCGTCGTCGCGTTCGACGCCGCCGAACTGCCCGCCCTGATCGGCCGGTCGAGTCACGACCTGCCGGCCGAGCAGCGCCGCGAGGTCGTGCACGCCGACGACCTCGTGCCCCTGCGGGCTTAGCGCAGTTCTTTGCCCTTCGTCTCCGGCATGCCGAGGATGACGAAGAACGCGATGACGGCGGCGCCCGCGACGTAGAAGAAGAACGTGGTGCCCGGCAGCCACTGGATCACCAGCGGCGCGGTGCCGCCGAACAGCGCGACGGTCAGGTTGTACCAGGAGCCGATGCCCAGCGCCCGCAGCTCCGTGGGGAACAGCTCGCTCATCACCGCCGGCGCCACCGACGTCATCGCCGTGTAGATGCCGGAGCCGATGCAGAACACCAGCAGCAGGTTGCCCACGCTCGGCCCGATCAACGTCGACAGCGGCACCACCAGCAGCGCCGTCGCGCCCGCCCACACCAGCAGCTGCGGCTTGCGGCCGTACTTGTCCGCCAACGCGCCCATCGGGTACTGCAGGGCGATGAACATGACCGTCGCGATCGACAGCGCCAGGAACACGTCCACCGGGTTCGCGCCCCGCTTCGACACCGCGAACGGCGTCAGCGCGCTGAAGAACGTGTAGTAGCACAGCGTCGACAGCATCGTGAAGCCCACGAGCCGCCCGACCGCCTTCGGGTGCTCCCGCAGGGTCACCAGCAGCGGGTTGCGCAGCGCCTTGGCCTTTGCCTTGTTCTGCTCGAACTGCTCGGTCTCCTCCAGGCTGCGCCGCAGCCACAGCCCCACCAGGCCGAGCGCGCCGCCGACCAGGAACGGGATGCGCCAACCCCACGACGAGAGCTGCGCGCTGTCGAGGGAGCGGGCCATGAAGAACCCGAGCAGCGACGCCGTCAGCACCGAGATGCCGGTGGAGATGTAGAAGAACGACGAGTACCGGCCGCGGCGGTGCGGCGGCGCGATCTCCGCCAGGTACGCCGACGCGTTCGACACCTCACCGCCCACCGACAGGCCCTGCGCCAACCGGGCGAGCAGCAGCAGGACCGGTGCCAGCCACCCCACCTGCGCGTAGGTGGGCAGCAGCCCGATCGCCACCGACCCGGCCGCCATCAGCACGATGGTCAACAGCATCGCCGCCCGCCGCCCGCGCAGGTCGGCGAACCTGCCGAGCAGGTACCCGCCCAGCGGCCGGAAGAAGAACGCGAGGGCGTACGCGGCGAACGTGTTGATCAGCGCTAACTGCGGGTTGTCCTTGGGGAAGATCTGCGTGGCGAAGTAGATGCTGAAGGTGGCGTAGATGGTCCAGTCGTACCACTCGATGGCATTGCCGATCGAGGCTGCGACGAGCTTGCGCACGGGTAGGCGTTCTTTGGTCTCCACGGCGGACATGCGGGGACCGAACCACAACGACACCGAAGCCGGTAGTGGCGATGCCGAACTGTCGTATTCAGATGCTCTTACCCCTCCATTCCTCTGCCAATACGGCGAACAGCAGGTCATCGGTCCATTCGCCCTTGTGCCACGTCGCCTTCACCCGATGGCCCTCTCGGCGGAAGCCCAGACGGGTCAGCAACCGCGCCGAACGGTCGTTCCGCGCGTCGCACTCGGCCGTCACCCGGTGCAGACCCCGGTCGGTGAACAGGTGCTCCACCAGGCGGCTCACGGCTTCCGCCGCGTAGCCGAGCCGCTGGTGCTCCCGCGCCAGCGTGTAGCCGATCTCCGCCTGGAGGCGGTCCTCGCGGAGGTTGACACCGACGTCGCCGACGAGCGTCCCGCCCACGTCGACGGCGTACTGGTACCACCCGATCCCGGCCGGGTCGAGCGCCGAGACCTCCCGGATGAACTCCCTGGCCTGCATCAGGGAGAACGGCGCGTCCCACCCCTGGTAGCGCGCCACCTCGGGGTCGGACCGGTAGGCGGCGAACGCCGGCGCGTCGGCCATGGTGAACGACCGCAGCACCAGCCTGGTCGCGACCAGCGTCATGCCGTCACCGCCAGTGCGAACGGCAACACCGCCGACGCCCCCGCCCGCCGCAACGACCGGGCCGCCACCGTCATCGTCCAGCCGGTGTCGACCTGGTCGTCCACCAGGAGCACCGGACCGTCCACAGCGGACAGGTCCGGCGTCTCGCCCTCGCGCACCAGCCCCGCCAACCGCTGCGCGCTGTTGACCCGGCGCGTGGCCTCGCCCAACCACACCCGGCCCAGCAGCGGCAGCCTGCCGACCGACGCGATCCGCTCACCGAAGCTGCCCACCAGCTCCGGCCGCGTCCGCGACCCGACCGTCACCACGCCCACCGGCCGTTCCGCCCAACCCCACGAGGACAACACCTTCACGCAGGCGGCGAAGACGTCCTCCGGGATCGCCTGGTCGGGTTCGGCGAACAGCGACCGCAACCGGTTGCCCCAGCCGATGTCGGTCAGCCGCCCCAACGCCCACCCCGTGGACGCCATCTCGCCGGCCGGGATGCGACCCGAGAGGGACACGCCTGCCGAGGCCATGCCCGTCGGCCACATCTTGCGCGGCTCCACCTCCACGCCCGGCCGCAACAACCGCTCCCGCGCCGCCGAGGACGCCGCCTCCGAGACCTCCGCCGACGGCCGCTCGCCCGTGCAGTTGTCGCACCGCCCGCACGGCGCCGCGTGCGGATCGTCCAACTGCCGCAACAGGAACTCCATGCGGCAACCGTCGGTGGCGAGGTAGTCGAGCACCGCCCGTTGCTCGACCTCGCGCGCCGCCGCGATCCGCTCGTACCGCTCGGCGTCGTAGGACCACGGCCGCCCCGTCGACACCCAGCCGCCGCGCACCCGCCGCACGGCGCCGTCCACGTCCAGCACCTTCAGCACGACTTCCAGCCTGGTGCGGGACAACTCCACTATGGGCTCCAGAGCGGCGGTTGACATCGCTCGATCAGGTGAGAGTGCGTCGAGCACCTGACGCACCACCCGTTCCGGTGGGAACGCCAGGGACGCGAAGTACGCCCAGATGTCGCGGTCCTCCGGGCCGGGCAGCAGGAGCACCTCGGCCCGCTCCACGCCACGCCCGGCGCGGCCGATCTGCTGGTAGTAGGCGATGGGGGAGGGCGGCGCGCCCAGGTGCACCACGAACCCCAGGTCCGGTTTGTCGAAACCCATGCCCAGCGCGGAGGTCGCGACCAGCGCCTTGACGCGGTTGGCGAGCAGGTCCTCCTCGGCGCGCTGCCGCTCCGCCGGGTCCGTGCGCCCCGAGTACGCCGCCACCTCGAAGCCGCGCGAGCGCAGGAACGCCGCCGTGTCGTCCGCCGCCGCCACGGTCAGCGCGTAGATGATCCCGGAACCGGGCAGCGTCCCCAGCCGCTCGGCCAGCCACCCCAGCCGCGCCTCCGCGGTCGGCAGCCGCACCGCCGCCAACCGCAGGCTCTCGCGGTCCAGCGGGCCGCGCAGCACCAGCGCGTCCGTGCCCGCGCCCAGCCCGAGCTGCTCGGCCACGTCGCGCACCACGCGGTCGTTCGCGGTCGCCGTGGTCGCCAGCACCGGCACGCCCGCGGGCAGTTCGGTGAGCAGCGTCCGCAGCCGCCGGTAGTCGGGCCGGAAGTCGTGGCCCCAGTCGGAGATGCAGTGCGCCTCGTCGACCACCAGCAGCCCGGCGGACGCGGTCAGCGACGGCAGCACGGTGTCGCGGAAGTCGGGGTTGTTCAGCCGCTCCGGCGACACCAGCAGCACGTCGACGTCGCCGGAGGTGACCCGGTCCTGCACGTCCTGCCACTCGTCGGTGTTCGCGGAGTTGATCGTCGCCGCGTGCACGCCCGCGCGCGCCGCCGCGTCCACCTGGTTGCGCATCAGCGCCAGCAGCGGCGACACGATCACCGTCGGGCCCTCGCCCAGGGACCGCAGCAGCGCCGTGGCGATGAAGTACACCGCCGACTTGCCCCACCCGGTGCGCTGCACCACCAGCGCGCGCCTGCGTTCGGCCACCAGCGCCCGGATCGCGGTCCACTGGTCGTCCCGCAGCACGGCCCGAGGACCTGCCAGTGCCCTCAGCCGTTCCTCGGCCAGTTCGCGGAGCGCGTTGTCGTCCATGTCGCCCACTCTGGCAGAGACCGCCGACGGTTTCCGGTCCGCGAGAACCTCGGCGACAGCCACGACCGGGTGACCGTAGGCTGAAAGCCGTGACTGACGACCTGCGCGAACAGGTGCACGCCGCGGCCCGCCGCGCCCGTGTCGCCGCCAACGACCTCGTCCTCGCGACCCGTGAGCGCAAGGACGCCGCCCTGCACGAGATGGCCGCCGCGCTGCGCGCCCGGGCAGGCGAGGTGCTGGAGGCCAACGCGAAGGACCTCGAAGCGGGGAAGGCCACGGGCCTGTCCCAGGGCCTGCTGGACCGGCTGGCGCTGTCCGAGGCGCGCGTCGAGGGCGTGGCCCGGGGCCTGGAGACGGTGGCGGGCCTCACGGACCCGGTGGGCGAGGTGCTGCGCGGCTCGATCCTGCCCAACGGCCTGGAGCTCAAGCAGGTCCGCGTCCCGATGGGCGTGGTGGGCATGGTCTACGAGGCGCGCCCGAACGTCACCGTCGACGCGGCCGGCCTCGCGCTGAAGTCCGGCAACGCGGCCCTGCTGCGCGGCTCGTCCTCCGCCGAGCACTCGAACACCGCGCTCGTGGTGGTCCTGCGCGACGCCCTGGAGACCGCCGGCCTGCCCGCGGACGCCGTGCAGCTGCTCCCGTGCCACGACCGCGCGTCGGTCACCCACCTCATCACCGCCCGCGGCCTGGTCGACCTGGTGATCCCGCGCGGCGGCGCGGGCCTGATCGACGCCGTGGTGCGGCAGGCGACCGTGCCGACCATCGAGACCGGCGTGGGCAACGTGCACGTCTACGTGGACGCCTCCGCCGACCTCGACATGGCGCAGCGCATCGTCCTCAACTCCAAGACCCGGCGCACCAGCGTGTGCAACTCCGCCGAGTCGCTGCTGGTGCACGCCGCCGTGGCCGACGAGTTCGTGCCGCGCATCACCGACGCACTGCACGCGCAGGACGTCACCGTGCACGGCGACGAGCGGTTCGCCCGCGACCCGCGGGTGCGCGCGGCCACCGACGAGGACTGGGGCACCGAGTACCTGTCGCTGGACATCGCGGCCCGCGTGGTCGACTCGATCGACGAGGCCATCGAGCACATCGCGGTCCACGGCTCCGGGCACACCGAGGCCATCGTGACGAGCGACCTGGCGGCCGCGCGCCGGTTCACCGCCCGGGTCGACGCGGCGGCGGTCATGGTCAACGCCTCGACCGCGTTCACCGACGGCGGCGAGTTCGGCATGGGCGCGGAGATCGGCATCTCCACGCAGAAGCTGCACGCGCGCGGCCCGATGGGCCTGGCCGAGCTGACCTCGTCCAAGTGGGTGGTCTGGGGCGACGGGCACGTGCGGTCGAGCTCCTGACGAGGGGCTGCTGCGGCGGCTCCTCCGGGGCCGCCGCCGAACGCGCCGGACTCGGTTGACGGTCCGTAGCGACCTCCCTACTGTCGGGAAGCGAGCGACCGCTTGCTTGGGGGTTAACCGATGGAGACCAGGTCCTACCCGTTCGCCGAACCAGACGACCTCACGCTCAACCCCGCCTACCTCGAACTCCAGCGCGACGAACCGGTCGCCCGCGTCCGCCTGCCGTTCGGCGGCGACGCGTGGCTGGCCACCAGGTACGACGACGTCAAGACCGTGCTCGCCGATCCCCGCTTCAGCCGTGCGGCGGCGCTGAACGCCGACGTGCCGCGCACGCTGCCGAACATCCAGACCGACTCGAACATCCTGACCATGGACCCGCCTGACCACACCCGGTTGCGCAGGCTCGTCGCCAGGGCGTTCACCGCCCGGCGGACCGAGCAGCTGCGCGAGCGCGCGCAGGAGGTCGTGGACGGCCTGCTCGACGACGTGGAGGCGCAGGGACCGCCGGTCGACCTCGTCGAGGCGCTGGCGATGCCGCTGCCCATCACGATCATCTGCGAGATGCTCGGCGTGCCCGTCGAGGACCGCGGCAGGTTCCGCGGGTGGTCGGACGCGGCGGTCGCGATCACCGCCTTCGAGCCCGCCGAGATCATCGCGGCCGGCGAGGCGCTGCGCGACTACATCGCCGGCCTGGTGCGGAGCAAGCGCGAGCGGCCCGCCGACGACATGCTGTCCGCGCTGGTCGCGGCGCACGACGTGGACGACCGGCTCGACGAGCAGGAGCTGGTCTCGTTCGGGGTGGCGCTGCTGGTCGCGGGCCACGAGACCACCGCGAACCAGATCGGCAACTTCGTCGTCACGCTGCTGCGCAACCCGGACAAGGTCGCCGAGCTGCGCGACGACCCGTCCCTGCTGCCCGCGGCCGTCGAGGAGCTGCTGAGGATCACGCCGCTGGGCGGCTCGGCGGGCTTCCCGCGGATCGCCACGGAGGACGTCGAGCTGTCCGGCGTGACGATCGCCGCCGGCGAGGCCGTGTTCGTCAACAACGTCGCCGCCAACCGCGACCCGTCGGTGTTCGAGCGCCCCGGGGAGATCGACTTCCGCCGCGAGCACAACCCGCACATCATGTTCGGCCACGGCGTGCACCACTGCATCGGCGCGCCGCTCGCGCGGATGGAGCTCCAGGTCGCCCTCGGCAGCCTGCTCAAGCGGTTCCCGACGCTCCGGCTGGACGGCGACGTGCGGCTCAAGCGGGGCAGGCTGATCCGGGGTCCGCAGTCCCTGATGGTGAGGTGGTAGCCCGCATGGGTGACTGGACGGTCGGGGTCGACCGGGACGCCTGCATCGGCACGGGCATGTGCACGTCCACCGCGCCGGGGCACTTCCGGCTGGTGGACGGCCTGTCCGCGCCGATCAGCGAGTCCGTCGGAGCCGACGACGCCGTGCTCGACGCGGCCGACTCGTGCCCGATGGAGGCCATCCTCGTCCGCGACTCGACGGGGTCGGTGCTCGCGCCGCGGGATTGACCCGCGAAAAGATCTTCCACCGATCGCGTCATGGGTGAGCACGCAGCGCGTTCCACCGCCGTGCGGCCTTGCTTCGGGGTGGGCCGCACGCCTCGGCAGCGGCCCACTCCCCCAGGGCCGCGACCGGGACGGGTGCGCGGGCGGTCTTCCGGGGAGCGACCGGCCGCCCGCGCACCACCGGAACTACGCTCACGTCCCATGTCCAACCGCCGGATCGGCGTCATGGGTGGCACCTTCGACCCGGTGCACCACGGCCACCTCGTCGCGGCCAGCGAGGTGCAGGCCCGCTTCGACCTCGACGAAGTGGTCTTCGTCCCCACCGGTCAGCCCTGGCAGAAGAGCGAGCGCGAGGTCAGCGCCGCCGAGGACCGCTACCTGATGACGGTCATCGCCACGGCCTCCAACCCCCGCTTCTCGGTCAGCCGGGTCGACATCGACCGGGGCGGCCCCACCTACACCGTCGACACGCTCGCCGACCTCAAGCTCGCCCACCCCGGCGCGGACCTGTTCTTCATCACCGGCGCGGACGCCCTGGAGCAGATCCTGTCGTGGCGGCGCGCGGACGACGTGTTCGCCCTCGCGCACTTCATCGGGGTCACCAGGCCGGGCTACGAGCTGGTCGACACGCACCTGCCGCCGGGCGCGGTGTCGCTGGTCGAGGTGCCCGCGATGGCCATCTCGTCGACCGCCGTCCGCGCCCGCACGGCGTCCGGCCTGCCCGTCTGGTACCTCGTCCCGGACGGTGTCGTCCAGTACATCTCCAAGCGCCGGCTTTACTCGATGCCGGATTAATCGCGGTCGCCGGTACCCTCATTGACTCGTGCGGGCGTATAGGCGTCCGCCGAGGTGATGAGGAGTGACGTGGCAGCCACCGACGAGGCACGACGGTTGGCGCTGGTCGCCGCGAACGCGGCGGCGGACAAGAAGGCGCACGACGTGATCGTGCTCGACGTGTCCGACCAGCTGGTGATCACGGACGCGTTCGTGATCGCCTCCGCCCCCAACGAGCGGCAGGTCGGCGCGATCGTGGACAACGTCGAGGAGAAGTTGCGGGAGACCGGTCGCAAGCCGGTCCGCCGCGAGGGCGCGCGCGAGGGCCGCTGGGTCCTGCTGGACTTCGTGGACGTGGTCGTGCACGTCCAGCACGTGGAGGAGCGCACCTTCTACGGCTTGGAGCGGCTGTGGAAGGACTGCCCGCGCATCGAGTTCGACGCCGGCCCCGCGTCGGCCGACGACGAGGTCGACGTGGTCGACGACGATGCCGACGAGGTCGCCGGGGCATGACCCTGAACCGGCTCGTGCTGTGGCGGCACGGTGAGACCGACTACAACGCGACCGGGCGCATGCAGGGCCACCTGGACTCGGTGCTCACCGAAACCGGGTGGAACCAGGCGCGGTTCGCGGTGCCGGTGCTCACCGGGTTCGCGCCCGAGCTGGTGGTGGCCTCCGACCTGCGCCGGGCGCAGGACACGGCGACGGTGTTCACCCGGGCGACCGGGGTAGCGCTGCGCGTCGACGAGCGGCTGCGCGAGACCAACCTGGGCAAGTGGCAGGGGCTGACCTCGGTCGAGATCGAGGCCGAGTGGCCGGGCTCGCTCGACGCGTGGCGCGCCGACGGCACCCTGGCGCCGCCGGACGGCGAAACGCGCGTGGAGGTCGCCGAGCGCGCGCTGGCCGTCGTGCACGAGGTGGACGAGGAGTTCACCGGCACGGTGATGCTGTGCGCGCACGGCGGCCTGATCAGCGCGCTGACCGGCCGGCTGCTGGACCTGCCGGTGGACCGGTGGGCGCTGCTGGGCGGCATCGGCAACTGCCACTGGACGGTGTTCACCCGCCGGCCGGACGGCGACGGCCGCTGGCGGCTGTCGTCGTACAACGCCGGAAGCACGCGGTGAGGCTGCTCGTCCTCGGCGACTCGCTGACGTTCCACGGGCCGCGCGGGCCCCTGCCCGCCGACCACCCGCGGCTGTGGCCGAACGTGTGCGCCTCGGCGCTGGGCGGGCACGCGGAACTGGCGGCGGGGTTCGGCTGGACCGCGCGGGACGCCTGGTGGTCGCTCACCGGCGACCCGCGCGTGTGGTCGCTGCTGCCGCGCACGGACGTGCTGGTGCTGGCCGTGGGGCACATGGACACGCTGCCCTCCCCGTTGCCGACGTTCCTCCGCCAGGGGCTGCGCTACCTGCGGCCGGACGCGCTGCGGCGGCGGGCGCGCACGGCGTACCGGACCGCCCAGCCGGTGCTGTCGCGGCTGCTCGGCGGGCGTCCGGTGGCGTTGCCGCCGCACCTGACCGTGCGGTACCTGGACGACTCCGTGCGCGCCGTGCGCGCGCTCGAACCCGGCATCCGGGTCGTGGGGATGACGCCCTCGGTGCACCGCTCCCCGGCGTACGCGGAGGTGCACACCGGGCGTGCGGCGGCGGAGCGCGCGCTGCGGACGTGGGCGGCCGGCGCGGACGTGCCGCTGCTCGACGTGCCCGCGTTCGTCGGCGAGCACGTGCGGTCGCGGCGCGGCAACCCCGACGGCATGCACTGGGGCTGGGAGGGGCACGAGCTGGTCGGAAAGGCGATGGCCGAACTCGTCAGGACCGTGGCGGTCGGCCACTCCACCCGGACGGAGCCGTAGGCTCGGCCCCCGTGTCCACCACGATCGTCACCGACTCCACGGCGTACCTGCCCGAGGGGTTCGCCGAGCGGCACGGCATCCGGGTCGTCCCGCTGCACGTCGCGGTGGACGGTCGCAGCAGGCTGGACGGGCTGGACTTCGGGCCGGCGGAGCTGGCGGAGGCGCTGGGCGAGCACCGGCGCGTGACCACCTCCCGGCCCACGCCCGGCGAGCTGGCCGAGGTGTACCGGTCCGCGCTGGACGGCGGCGCCGAGGCCGTGGTGTCGGTGCACCTGTCCCGGGAGCTGTCGGGCACCTGGGAGGCCGCGCGGCTGGCCGCGGAGGAGGTCGACCCGGACCGGATCAGGGTGGTCGACTCACGCGCGACCGGCATGGGCCTCGGGTTCACCGCCCTGGCGGCCTGCCTCGCCGACGGCGGCGGGGCGGGCGCGGAGAAGGCGGCGGTCGCGGCGGCCTCGCGGATCAGGATGTTCTTCTGCGTGGAGACCCTGGACCACCTGCGCCGGGGCGGCCGGATCGGCGCCGCGGCGGCGCTGGTGGGCACCGCGCTGGCGGTGAAGCCGCTGCTGCACGTGGACGACGGGCGGATCGTGCCGCTGGAGAAGGTGCGCACCACGGGGCGCGCGATCGGCCGCCTGGTGGACCTGGCCGCCGAGGCCGCGGGGCCCGGACCGGTCGGGCTGGCCGTCCACCACCTGGCCGCGCCGGAGCGCGCGGCGGAGCTGGCGACGCGGTTGGACGAGCGCGTCCCCGGATCGACCGGGTGCCTGATCTCCGAGGTGGGAGCCGTGATCGGCGCGCACACAGGGCCCGGTGTGCTGGGCGTCGTGGTGCTGCCCGGCGGGGTCACCTGACCTCTTCAGCCATCTCGTTTATCCATCTCGGACCAGTTGTCCACAGGTTCGGAACTCGTCCTCGCGCCGTTGCTCCACCCGGCCTAGCGTCGATCGCATGTTCGACACGAAACCGGAAACCCCGCAGGCCCGGCTCCAGGCGTTGATCAGCCGCAACCGCGGCAAGCACCGAGCACCGGACGCCGAGACGCTCGTGTTCGTCTCGGCCGACGACGTCGCCGGGCCGCCACCACCGCTCGCCGGGCTGCTGCGCCGCCTGCTGCCCGCGTCGTCCGCCCCGCCCCGGCGCCTGGTCGTGCTCGCCGGCGTGGTGGCGGCCGTGGCGCTCGTCGTCGCGCTCGCCCTGTGGTGGCAGCGCCCCGTGGCCGAGTCCCCACCGGACCTCCCGGTGGCGGAGGCGGCCGCCGTCACCCAGGTCGAGCAGCAGCTCGTCGTCGACGTCGTCGGCCTGGTGCCCACACCCGGCCTGGTCACCGTCCCCAGTGGAGCCAGGGTGGCCGACGCCCTGCGCGCGGCGGGCGGCCCCCAGCCCGGCGCCGACCTGAGTCCGCTCAACCTCGCCCGCAAGGTCACCGACGGCGAGCAGATCGCCGTCGGGGTTCCCGCGCCCCACGCGGGCGGCACCGCCACCGAACCGCTCAACCTCAACACCGCGACCGAGGAACAGCTCGACACCCTGCCCGGCGTGGGGCCGGTGACGGCGCAGCGCATCGTCGACCGGCGGCAGAAGCGCGGCCCGTTCACCTCGCTCGACCAGCTCGGCGAGATCGAGGGGATCGGTGACGCGAAGCTCGCCAAGCTCACCGAACTCGTCCGCCTCTGACCCCGCCCGCGCCGTCCCGCGCCCCAGCCGTCCCGCCGCCACTGTCCCGCCGCCGTTGTCGTCCTGCCCGGAGCACCACCATGCCCGCCCCACGGCTCGCCCTCGTCCCACCGCCCAGCCCTGACACCGGCTCCCGCCGCCGAGAACGGAGGTCGCCCCTCGACCGTCCCCGCACCACCGGAGGTGTGCCCGCCCGCCACCTCGTCCCCGTTCCGACCCACACCCAGGACAGGAGGGTGCCCATCCGAATCGTTCGTGCCACCCGCCCATCACCGACACCGCTCCCACGGCGCCCACCGCCCGGAACGCGTCGCCACCTCACCGCCGTCCCGTCCCGGTGGGTGGGGTCGTGAGCCCCCGCGCGCACCTCGTCCCGGCCGCGCTCGCCGTGTGGGCCACCGCCCTCGCCGGTCTGCTGTGGACCTGGTGGGCGGCGGTGGTGGTCGGCCTGGTGGCCGCCGCAGTCGGCGGTCTGGCGCTTCGCCCGTGGCGCCAGGCGGCACTGGCGGTGGTGGTCACCGGGCTGGCGGCGGCGTGCTGGATCGGCCTCCAGGTCCACGCGTCGGCGCACCACCCCCTGCGGTCGCAGGCGGAGCGGGGCGGGACCACCACGCTGGAGGTCGAGCTGGACGAGCGGCCACGAGGCGTGCGCACCAGCGGGTTCGGGTCGCGGGCGGGCGGCGTCGACCTGGTGGTGGCGAGGGCGACGCTCGACGACGGCGGCCGGGTCGTCCTGCTCGCCCCGGCGCAACGGTGGCAGGAGCTGCTGCCGGGGCAGCGCGTCACGGCCAAGGGCGGTCTCGCCCCGCCTCGCGGCCGTGAGCTGGCGGTCGCCGTGCTCAGGGTCCGCGGACCCCCGGTGGCGGTGACCGCAGCACCGGTGTGGCAGCGCGCCGCCGAAGGGCTGCGGGCCGGGTTGCGGGAGGCGAGCACCGCCCTCGACCCCGAACCGGCCGGGCTGCTGCCCGCGCTGGTCGTGGGGGACACCTCCACCCTCGCGCCCAGGGTGGTGGAGGAGTTCCGCACGGCCGGCCTGGCCCACCTGCTCGCGGTGAGCGGCGCGAACCTGGCGATCCTGTGCGGCGCCGTGCTGCTGGTGCTGCGGCTGGTGCGGGTCGGTCCACGCGGGTGCGCGGCGGGCGCGATGGTCGCGCTGGTGGGTTTCGTCCTGCTGGCGGGGCCCGAGCCGAGCGTGCTGCGGGCGGCCGTGATGGGCGCGGTGGCGTTGCTGGGTCTGGTGCTGGGGCGGGAGAAGTCGGCGTTGCCCGCCCTCGCGGCGGCCGTGGTGGTCCTGGTGCTCCACGACCCGGACCTGGCGACCGCGCCGGGCTTCGGCCTGTCCGTGGTGGCCACGGCCGCGCTGGTGCTGCTGGCGCCGGGATGGTCGGCGGCACTGCGGGCGCGCGGGGTGCCGGCGGGGCTCGCCGAGGCGCTGGCGGTGCCGGTGGCGGCGAACCTCGCGACCGCGCCGCTGGTCGCCGGGTTCGCGGGGCAGGTGAGCCTGGTGGCGGTGCCGGCGAACCTGCTCGTCGCGCCGGTGGTGGCGCCGGTGACGGTGCTCGGTGTGGTGGCGGCCGTGCTGGCGCCGGTGCACGGGGCGGCGGCGCGGCTGGTGGTGGAGGTCGCGGGTCCGGCGGTGTGGTGGCTGGTCGCCGTGGGTCGGCAGGCGGCGGCCGTGCCGGGCGCGGCGGTGGACTGGCCCGAGGGCTGGGCCGGTGGGGCGTCGCTGGCCGCGACGGTGGTGCTCGGGTGCCTGCTCGTGCGGGCGCGGCGGGTGCGGGCGCTGGTCGTGGCGGGCGTGGTCGGCGCGGTGCTGGTGGTCGTGCCGCTGGGCGTGGTCTCGCCCGGCTGGCCGGTGCCGGGGTGGTCGGCGGTGGCGTGCGACGTGGGGCAGGGCGACGCCGTCGTGCTGGCCACCGCCGACCGCGACCGGGCGGTGCTGGTCGACACCGGGCCCGACCCCGGACCGGTGCTGTCGTGCCTGCGGCGGCTCGGGGTGCGGCGTGTCCCGCTGGTGGTGCTGAGCCACCTGCACGCCGACCACGTCGGCGGGCTGGCCGCGGTGCTGTCGGAGCGGGAGGTGGGCGCGGTGGCCGTGGGGCCTTCGCGTCGGCCGGGGTGGGCGTGGGAGGAGGTGCGGGCGCGTGCGCGGGCGGCGGGGGTCCGCGTGGTCGAGCTGGGCGCCGGGCAGCGGGTGAGCTGGCCGGGACTGGACCTCGACGTGCTGGGACCGCGAGCGGCCCCGGTGGGGGAGACCAACACGGCGGTCAACGACGCGTCGCTGGTGCTGCGGGCCACGACCGCGGCCGGGCGGGTGCTGCTGACCGGCGACGTCGAGCTGGCCGGGCAGGCGGACCTGCTCGGCGGGCACGTCGACCTGAGGGCCGACGTGCTCAAGGTGCCGCACCACGGGTCGCGGTACACGTCGCCGGCGTTCCTGGAGGCAGTGCGGCCCCGGGTGGCGTTGGTGAGTGTCGGGGCGGGCAACCGCTACGGCCACCCGAGCGGGGTGCTGGTCGACGCCCTGACCCGGCAGGGCGCGCTGGTGCTGCGCACCGACCGGGACGGCGACACCGCCGTCCTCACCGGCCCGGACGGGCCGCGGGTCGCCCGCCGGGGCGGCCCCGACCACGAAGCAGGAGGGGATCACCATGGGCGGGAACGACAGGAACGACGTGTGGGTCAGGCTGCGCACGGGGTGGCGGCGGTCCGGTGGCGACCGGGCCGTGGGGTGGGCGCTGTGGCAGCGCGGCTACACCGCCCACCCGTGGCCGCGCGACGAGCTGCGGCCCTCGTTCGCCTATTACGTGTGCGAGGAGCTGCCCGCCGGTGGGCGGGGGATCGTCGCGCGCGCCACCGTCACCGGCGTGGTGCGGACCGCCGAGGTCGACTCCGCGGACTCGGCGTACCGGCTGGTCGCCGACGCGTTGTTCGACGACGACCTCGCCATGGCCCCGGAGGAGTGGTACGCCGAGCGCTACAACCGGCAGAAGGCGGCGCGGCCGTGGCCGCAGCTGCTGACCGCGTGGCGCGTGGTCACCGAGCAGGTCGGGCCGCAGGAGCTGCCCGAGCTGACCGCGTTCCCGCGCACCGGGTGGTTGCGGTCGGGGAGGGTCGCGCTGTGAGCGCCCCGGTCAGGATTCGAGGGCCTTGAGCACGGCCTCCGCCGACGGCGGGACGTTGGCCTTCGGGCCGACCCGGTCGCCGAGCGCGTCGAGGGTCTTGAGGCCGTCGCCGGTGATGAGCAGCACGGTCTCGCCGTCGGGGTCGAGCCGGCCCGTTTCGATGAGCTTCTTCGCGGTCGCCACGGTCACACCGCCCGCGGTCTCGGCGAAGATGCCCTCGGTGCGGGCCAGCAGCCGGATGCCCTCGATGACCTCCTCGTCGGTGACGTCCTCGATGGCGCCGTTGGTGCGGCGCACCGCGTCGAGCACGTACGGGCCGTCGGCCGGTGCACCGATCGCCAGCGAGCGGGCGATGGTGTCCGGGCGGACGGGGGTGACCACGTCGCGGCCGGCCTTGAAGGCCGCGGCGACGGGGGAGCAGCCGGTGGCCTGCGCGCCGAACACCCGGTACGGGGTCTGCTCGACCAGGTCGAGTTCGCCCAGTTCGCGGAACGCCTTGTCGACCTTGGTGAGCTGGGAGCCGGAGGCGATGGGGACCACGATCTGGTCGGGCAGCCGCCAGCCGAGCTGCTCGGCGACCTCGTAGCCGAGCGTCTTGGAGCCCTCGGCGTAGTAGGGGCGGACGTTGACGTTGACGAACGCCCAGTCCTCGTGCTCGGCGGCCAGTTCCTGGGCGAGCCGGTTCACGTCGTCGTAGTTGCCGTCGACGGTGATCAGGTTGCCGCCGTAGACGGCGGTCATGAGGATCTTCGCCCGCTCCAGGGAGGAGGGCACCAGGACCACCGACTCCCAGCCCGCGCGGGCCGCGGCGGCGGCGACGGCGTTGGCGAGGTTGCCGGTGGACGGGCAGGCGAGGACCTTGAAGCCGAGTTCGCGGGCGGCGGCGAGGGCGACGCCGACGACGCGGTCCTTGAACGAGTGGGTCGGGTTGCCGGTGTCGTCCTTCACCCAGACCTTGCGGACGCCCAGGGCCTTGGCGAGGCGGTCGGCCTCGACGAGGCGGGTGCCGCCGGGGTCGGTGTTGGGGTGCGACTCGACGGTGGAGGGCACGGGGAGCAGGCCGCGGTAGCGCCAGATCGACCGGGGGCCGGCCTCGATGTCCTCGCGGCGGACCCGGCCGAAGTCGTAGGCCACTTCCAGCGGCCCGAAACACTCGAGACAGGCGTATTCCGGGGCGAGCGGCGTCTGGTGCCCGCACTCGCGGCAGGACAGGGCGCGAGCCGGACCGAGGTCGAAGGAGGTGGTGGCCGAGGGCACACTGACAGCAGTCATCGCGAGGTATCTCCTCATCTTTCCCGCGTCGCGGGTCGGAATTGGCACCGTGATCGCACAGCAGGTGCTGTGCGACGGGTTGCCGGGGCTTCTTCGGGCCGATCCCTCTGCCCCTCTGGATGAGCGGTATTCAGTTGTCGGCACTCAACGTACGACAGGATCCCGCTCCTCAGCCAGTTGCGTCCACCATCCGGACGCGGGACGGGCGTGGGAGGATCGCGCCCGTGAGTGCGCCCGCTGAGACGCCCGACGCCGTGCACCTGGTCGTCGGCGAGGAGGAGTTGCTGGTCGAGCGCGCTGTGCGCGGCGCGTTGGAGGTCGCGCGCAAAGCCGACCCGCAGGCCGACCTGACCAGGGTGCGGGTGACTGATCTCACCCCTCCTGAGCTGGCCGAACTGGTGAGCCCGTCGCTGTTCGCGGAGGGCCGGGTGGTCGCGCTGGAGGCCGCGCAGGAGGCCGGCAAGGAGATCGCCGACGCCGTGCTCGCCTACGCCAAGGCGCCCGCGGACGGGGTGACGCTCGTGGTGGTGCACAGCGGTGGCGGGCGCAGCAAGGTGGCCAAGGAGCTGCCGGCGGCGCTGCGGAAGGCCGGGGCGCGGGTGATCGAGTGCCCGAAGATGACCAAGGCGTCCGACCGCGAGGCTTTCGTGCGCAACGAGATCCGTTCCGCGGGCGGCGGCAAGGCCGATCCGGAGGCGGTGGCGGCGCTGATCGAGGCCGTCGGGTCGGACCTGCGCGAGCTGGCGGCGGCGGCGGCGCAGCTGGTGGCGGACACCGACGGCAAGGTCGACGCGGAGGCGGTCCGCCGCTACCACCGGGGGCGGGCCGAGGTGACCGGGTTCGCGGTGGCGGAGAAGGCCGTCATGGGTGACCGGGCGGGCGCGCTGGAGGCCCTGCGCTGGGCGATCCAGCTCGGCGTGCCGCACGTGCTGGTGGCCGACGCGCTGGCCGACGCGGTGCGCACGGTCGCGCGGGTGTCCGCGGTGGGGCGGGGCGACCCGTTCAAGCTGGCGGGCGAGCTCGGCATGCCGCCGTGGAAGGTGAAGAAGGCGCAGGGGCAGTCGCGTGGCTGGGAGGAGCGCGGGCTGGCCGAGGCGATGTCGGTCGTGGCGGACCTCAACGCGGACGTGAAGGGCTTCGCGGCCGATTCGGGCTACGCGCTGGAGCGGGCGGTGCTGAAGATCGTCGCGGTGCACGGGCGGCGCTGACCCACGCGAGGGGTGTCGACCTGCGCGAGGGGGGCTGACCTGTGCAGGCGGCG